>NZ_JJQY01000079.1:0-10035 GCF_000979295.1 Methanosarcina sp. 1.H.T.1A.1
AGATGTGTATAAGAGACAGGTATAGCATTGTGAGGAGTCTCATACTTTTTATGGATCATGACAAACCATTCTGGCATCAGCGCATCTCTGCTCATTGCAAAAGGAAACCTGGAAGATGACAGTATGGCACCGTTGGCTGTGGAAAGCGTTGCAAGCAGGGCAGCAAAAGCAATGAAGAATTTCCCGGTGTTTCCTGAAATCAGGCCTGCGATATCCGCCAGCGGAGTGACCGTTGTTACTGCTCCTTCAGGACCTGAAAATCCTACAGTTACTGCCATTATACCGACATAAAAGAGAGTTACTACAACCGCTGAAGCGATAAACGCCCTCGGTAAGTTCTTTGATGGGTTTTTAACTTCCTCGGAGACCGCGGCGGCTTCTGCTAGTCCCAGGTAGGATATGAAAATAATCCCTGTTGTAGTGAATATCGACATTATCCCATGCGGGGCTACCGGGACAAAATTATCCGGCTTGACCAGAAAAGATACTTTTCCTATGAATAGAACCAGTATTACCAGTAAAATAACAACAATAAAATTCTGCAGGGAACCACTACTTTTTGCACCGCGGTAATTAATTACTAACAGAAGCACTCCTGTAACAGCTGCGACTAAATAGAGCGGCATAGGGTAAAAGACCTGAGAATATTCTGCAAGCCCTATGAGTGCAAACGTGCCTTTGAATACCAGTGCCAGCCAGGAGCCGAGCCCGATTACTGCGCCAAATGCGGCTCCCATTGTCCTGCTGATATAGTAATAGCTGCCGCCTGCCACAGGCATGCCTGTTGCCAGCTCTGACATGCTGATTGCTGTAGCTATTGAAATGAGCCCGCCCAGCAAGAATGAGATAATTGCTCCTGAACCTGCATTTGCTACGGCTATTCCGGGAAGAATGAATATTCCTGCCCCTATCATTGTTCCGGTGGCTATTGCAAAAGTTGAGAAAAAACCCAGGCTGCGCCCCAGCCTTTCCGTTGTTTCAATTGGCGCCATCTATATCCCCGTCTTTCAAGACTCCAGAATAGGTAAACCAAGCTCTGCATAAACACTCAGTTTACAAGTATGTTTACAATTTTGATAATACATTTCCGCACCATGCATCCGGGCAGGCAACGAGAGTCCAAATCCCTGCTTAATTGATCCGGCTGTCGAATAAAAATCTCCGAAAAACGTCATTATCCTCCGGCAGTACAGTTTCAATCCGTTTTTTAGCGGGTCTTGCTACAGTTTTATTTAGAGGAATAAAGCAACATATCTGATCAAAAAGTTTCAATTATGCTTTAATGCCTCTTGTTTTCGAATAGTACATATAATTATCCGTCAGAGGTATATTAAAATCGAATAATCCGGACCAAAACTGAATCCTAATAAAAAATAAGAGTCCTTATAGCTTGAAATCAGGGTAGATCAGGGTTTATAGTATTCTTTTACACATCCTCCAAATAATTTTTTGGATCTTTCAAACCCTTCATAGATTCCATCTAAATGGTCCTGAGAATAATTTGGTTTTTCTTTAACTGCAATCGTGTCTATCATCAGGTTAAATCTTTCCTGCAGCCTCTGTATCTTTACAGCTGGATCTTCCTCTGAAACGAGTGAAATAAATACTCCCACGTTTTCCTCAAAAGTATCTTTGGCTATCTCTAAACCTTCATTTATTCCTTCTTTAAAATCTGAATAAGCCCGACTATCTTTATTCCTCTCGATCAAATCACTAAATCTTCGAACTGTCTTTGTAATTAGTAGTTGATCCAAATTTTGCCCCTCCCTACAGAAATATAAAAAAGACCGTTTATACCATAACAAGAAGTTCAGATCCTTATTTTAGCGGATCTTGCTTTTGAATAATGGATTTGTTTATTAGTCAATAAATTTAGTTATTAGTATCAATACTTATAGGTATTTTCGTTTCAATCCCGGATTTAGTGGATCTTGCTCGCGAATAGAAAAAATAATTTGAATTATTTGAATAATTTATTATATATTGTAAAAATAGCGCTTGAAAGATGTTTCTGCTTTATGTGTCCGGCCCCGCCGCGTCCGCAAGAATTAACCAGCCAATTGTAAAAGAGCTTCGATAATTCCACACCCGCCGTGTCGACGTACTTATAAAATAGATAGCTCAACGGAATTATTAAAAATAACGACAGGATGCATGAAATTAAAACAGCTGCGCCATATGGCAATACCGGGTACAGGACGAGGAACATTGCACAGGTGAAACTGCTTATCACCAGGAAATGTACCAGGTACAGAGAGTAGGAGATTTTTCCGAGGAAAACCGGCACGGGAGACGAAAAAAAGTTTTGCAACCGTCGGCTGTTCAATAAGACATACATTATCATGCCGGCGCCTAGAATATGATAGGTCACCTTTGGGGTTTGGAAGAAACCGGTATTGAGAAAACCGTATAAAGAACCGTTTGTCACAGGGCTTATAGGGTACGACCCGAGAAACAACCCCGAAACCAGTATAATAGATAGTATTATTTTATTACCTGTTTTAAATACCGGGGTCTCATTGTTGAACGTGTCGGCGAACACCATTCCTATTATAAAAGCCAGATAATAAGAGTTTAAGAAAAGCACGGCTGCGGCAAGATAGAATGTCCAGCGGTTGCGTATCGACCCGAACAGTAATGCCATTGCGAAAACGAGCATCGACCCAAAAAATTCAATTTTCATGGTCCATAAAACCGGGTTGTAGGAGGTCTTGCCGCCTACAAAAAACGACCCCCACACAGCCTGTTTAACCGCATCGACGATGCCTGGCGTAAAGTTCCAGTAGTCGCGGTAATTGCTGCCTGCGGAAATTACCATCGTTTCGAGATAATAACGGTATAATCCGGCTGATGCCAGTAAGTACGAGAGCATTACTACTGCAAATACCGGAATAAACAATCTGAGATATCGGCGCACTGCGCTGCTTATAATTACGCCGTTTTCCTTCGTTTTAAAATATTTTTGGGTTAATACGTAGCCGCTCAGGACGAAGAAGATGCACACTGAAAAGTTGCCAGCGCCAATTAATCCTAAGGGTGTGCTCGAAAAAAGCCGGTCAAGGTTTCCGAAATGCGAAGGCAATTCATTACCATAGACCATCGCCGGGGCTAATGCGACAAAGAAATGCATTATCATGACATTAACCGCAGCTATACCTCGCAACCCATCGAGGTAGGTGATCTTCCCGGCCATATATATCGCTTAAAGTGTATTATTGAACTGTTTTTATATACCTTGTTTTAATGTATCTTGATTGCGAATCAAAAGGCAAGAATCCATAATAACCTTTCTTTTTGTTTCAATTAACCTTTCTTTTGGTTTCAATTAACCTTTCTTTTTGTTTCAAGCCTTGTTTTAGGGGATCTTGCTCGCGAATAATTCTATATACAATTAAGCATATATTTAAAAATATGAAAGGATTTTCTATTGATATCGAAAAAGCCACTCTGGAAAACAACAATTTCCGCAAGGTGCTCTACACCTCAAAGCACAGCCAGCTGGTACTTATGAACCTCAAGCCCGGGGAAGAAATCGGGATGGAAGTCCATGAGGAAAACGACCAGTTTTTCCGTTTCGAGAAAGGGCAGGGAAAGTGCATAATTGACGGCAACGAGCATGAACTCAGTGACGGGGTTGCAGTTGTTGTGCCAGCCGGCGCACAGCACAACGTCATCAACACTTCGGCAACTGAGGACCTGAAGCTCTATACGATCTACTCCCCGGCGCACCACAAGGACGGAATCGTGCGCGCCACGAAGGAAGAAGCCGAAGCCAATGAAGCGGAATTCGACGGAGTGACTACAGAATAAGCTCATAAAAAGCGGGAATCGATTAAGAAGCATTGAAAATGCACAATAAAAACGCTTTATTTTTTACAAGCAGTATTACTTTTTATATCCAGACTTTTTTTATGTATAGAAGTGAAAGGCAGGGGTTTGTTCACAAGCGTCAGCTCTTCGGTTGTAATTGTATCCGAGCTTTCAGCGCCAGCCGGTTTCTCAGTAATATGTTTCATTTTCCTGATAGATCTTGCTCTTGAACAAATTGATCCCGGAAAACTGCAGATATCAGGAGTGTCAATGGCAAACTACTCCTGGAAAACTGCAGATTTAGGGAGGTTTAAAATGGCAAACTATTTTCTAAAGATTTCAAGCATATCCAAAAACCAATTTGTTCCTTTATCCATAAGAATTTCAGAACTACTTTCCTGATAAGAATCTCGATTGATTATTTCAAATCGAGGTTCAAAGAAGTAATTATTGGGTTTTGGAATCAGCTCTTTACATTATGGAGGAAAATGCCGTTTTTCAGGTAAATCAAGTAAACTTGATTTACCTACTACAAGAAATACATCAATATAAATAAATATTTCGCATATTAAAGAATATATTTTTAAAAAAGGAGAATAATAAAACAAGTAAAAATGAAAACATTGTTGTATTATAAAAAATAGTCAGGAATGGATAACGACTTCGTTTGTTGCGAGATTAAGGTTGCAGTATGGAATGTCTCAATCCCTGTTTTAGTGGATCTTGCTCGCGAATAATGGCCTTTTGATTAATTAATGTTTTAACTCTGAATTTCTCTTAAAATTTAGTATCAGGAAATATGAAATACATATTCCTGATGATGTTCTTGATATCATTGAATTAAAAAGGGCATTAAAAATCCAAAGAAGTTGCTTAAAAACTCCATTAGCCACTCTAAAAACAGGTTAGCCATGTGTATTTTACCTCCCGTGAGCTGCTCTTTTTCTATGTAATGTTTTAAGAATTTAGGATGTTTGGTTATTTAAATATTTTTAAGTGTTGGCGTGTGAGAAAAGACCTCACCAAAATTAAGATGCCTTGATATCCTTCTTGTAGCCTGTCATATCCTGTTTTAGTGGATCTTGCTCGCGAATAATAGTTTACAATCAAGGTTCTATAGCGGTTCATCCCCACGTGTGTGGGGAACTCATATAGAATTCCGGGAAAAAGAGGGTATGCCCCGGTTCATCCCCACGCTTGTGGGGAACTCTCCCTGGTTCTGTTTCTTCTGGTGGGGGTCCCCGGTTCATCCCCACGCTTGTGGGGAACTCACCTGATAGACTTTGATAAGTTCGCAAAGCACCGGTTCATCCCCACGCTTGTGGGGAACTCGCATTCGAAACCCAGTTAGGAACCTCATGCGGCGGTTCATCCCCACGCTTGTGGGGAACTCCTCACAGAATGCATCTATGAGAGTGTCTCGGACGGTTCATCCCCACGCTTGTGGGGAACTCGAAACCCTGAACACAACCTCAGGCACATTCACCGGTTCATCCCCACGCTTGTGGGGAACTCCACCCTGTATTGGATCTAAAAAAATGTCCTGTCGGTTCATCCCCACGCTTGTGGGGAACTCCCAGTTGTTATAATATTCGTGGACTATGCCTTCGGTTCATCCCCACGCTTGTGGGGAACTCCGATGGAAACCGCGACGCTTATCCCGCAATAACGGTTCATCCCCACGCTTGTGGGGAACTCGTGGCATAAATAGGATTAAACAAGACTCCGGCCGGTTCATCCCCACGCTTGTGGGGAACTCCGTATCAGAGGGCAAATTTAAATTTAAATTTCCGGTTCATCCCCACGCTTGTGGGGAACTCATCTTTGTTCTATTTTTCCGGTTCAAGTATTCCGGTTCATCCCCACGCTTGTGGGGAACTCGAAATTATTGATTTTCTGGCTCCTGAAATTGACGGTTCATCCCCACGCTTGTGGGGAACTCCCCCCTACAACACATCATATTCTGGTTTTGAACGGTTCATCCCCACGCTTGTGGGGAACTCACATCTATGTGTTCTAAAATAATTTGTGATTTCGGTTCATCCCCACGCTTGTGGGGAACTCATAGTAATATCTGCTCACGGCTGAGGATCTGCTGGTTCATCCCCACGCTTGTGGGGAACTCATTAATTACATTCCCGTCTTCATCTATGATCCCGGTTCATCCCCACGCTTGTGGGGAACTCTCGAGAAAATCATCGACGTTGACAACCTGAGGCGGTTCATCCCCACGCTTGTGGGGAACTCCAAACGGACTTCTTGCAGGGCTGCCCCTTATGCGGTTCATCCCCACGCTTGTGGGGAACTCCGACACAATCACGGAATCAAAAACCCTGCCCTCGGTTCATCCCCACGCTTGTGGGGAACTCTGTGCATTAGTCCTAAGCCTGTCAGCTTCACTGGGTTCATCCCCACGCTTGTGGGGAACTCTGAAGATGGAACTTAGAAACGCTCCTGATTACCGGTTCATCCCCACGCTTGTGGGGAACTCGTTGGAATTGCAATATAAGTTCCCTGTGCTACCGGTTCATCCCCACGCTTGTGGGGAACTCCAAGTGGAACATTAAACATTTGAGAAGCTGTTCGGTTCATCCCCACGCTTGTGGGGAACTCATCATGATAGATATATTAAAAATAAACCATTACGGTTCATCCCCACGCTTGTGGGGAACTCTTGTGCATTTGGAAACAATAATGAAAAAGCAGCGGTTCATCCCCACGCTTGTGGGGAACTCGCTGGAGGGGGGCCTTAATTCCTTTCCTGATTCGGTTCATCCCCACGCTTGTGGGGAACTCCAGCTTTTCGGAATTCTCTATTTGTGGTTTAACGGTTCATCCCCACGCTTGTGGGGAACTCTCACTCCTGCGCCCTCTGGGATCATGGGTATCCGGTTCATCCCCACGCTTGTGGGGAACTCAGCCGGTTCAAATTCGAGCTTCTGCCGGAGGTCGGTTCATCCCCACGCTTGTGGGGAACTCTGAAACGCCAGCCTCCCCCATCGAGATTCCTGCGGTTCATCCCCACGCTTGTGGGGAACTCATGCGACCAGTTTTATTACCCTCGCTATAACCCGGTTCATCCCCACGCTTGTGGGGAACTCTTTGTTCAGTTTCTAATGATATTGAGCTCGTCCGGTTCATCCCCACGCTTGTGGGGAACTCGGGCCAGCTACCGGCCCCTTTTGCTGTAATAACGGTTCATCCCCACGCTTGTGGGGAACTCAATAAATGCCATCGTGCGCTGTAGTATCGCATCGGTTCATCCCCACGCTTGTGGGGAACTCTACAAGAGAGTATTTTGGAGTATGAAAAGATTCGGTTCATCCCCACGCTTGTGGGGAACTCGGGATCACACTGCGAGCACAGCGCAGGGGAACCGGTTCATCCCCACGCTTGTGGGGAACTCTAATAACCCTCCATCGGTTGGAATTACGATCTCGGTTCATCCCCACGCTTGTGGGGAACTCGGCATCAAAAATGTATCAAAGTGTATCAATGACGGTTCATCCCCACGCTTGTGGGGAACTCGCAGATTGTACTTTTGCCGTATTTATCCGGGCCGGTTCATCCCCACGCTTGTGGGGAACTCTTTTTCACAGCCTCTTGAGCAGATAAGTTTTCCGGTTCATCCCCACGCTTGTGGGGAACTCTCTTTGCCTTTTATATTACCAATAGGAAAACTTTTTCCGGTAATATATAAAAATTTTTTCATATTAAATCCTGCATAAAAGAGAGAACATTTTAAAAATATAATGTCTCCATTTATCTACTCTTCGGTTTTAATTTCGGGCATGAAGGATATTAACTTTATTCCATCCATTTCTCTTGGGATTCTGCGGCTTTCGCCGAGTACTTTGAAATCAAATCCAATTTCGTTTCTTGCGGACCAGATCATAATCGCGCTTCCTTCAATGTTTCCGTCATTGAACTCGGTTTCTACATTTTCCCAGATCATATCCCTTACCTTGACAGAATAATCTCCTACATATACTCCAGCCCTGATTTCCAGAAGCCAGAGAGTCAATCTCCCCCTCAGTCTGGGAGTTGTGTTTTCAAGGACGATGACCAGCATCATTAAGCCCCCTTTCATTTGGAATTGCAGGAGGGAGTGATTCGGGTGGTTCTTCAGGAATAGGAATATCTCCAGCAGCTAAAACCTCTTCTATAGCCGGGATTATTTTTTTCAGCAGCCTTGTTTCCCTGAATACATCCCTGCAAGCAATCCTTACGGCTCTCTCAGGGTTTGGAGGGTTTCCGGCTGCCACCTGAAAAGCTAAAGGCACAACGGTCTCAAACTTAAAAAGATCAGCAACATCATAAACAAAAGACCTTGGCTTTCCTGTATGGATGAATCCGATTGCTGGTGAATAACCCGCTGCAAGGACTGCCGCTTCGGTAACTCCGTAAAGACAGGAAGTAGCAGAACTCAAACATTTATTTTGCAGGTCACCGACATCCCAGTCCGTATAATCATAGTAGCGGCCGTTCCATTTTAATCCTGCTCTCTCCGCCAGAATCTCATAAAGTTTTCTTACCCTTGATCCCTCAATTCCCCTCATTTGTTCTACGCTGTAGTCCTCCGAAAGTATTTCATTGAAGCGTATCTCATACATTTTTCGGACTACTTTTCTTCGTGCCTCGTCATTCAGGGCAAGCTGTGCCTGATAAAGCAAACGATCTGCTCTTGCTCCACCCGGCTGACCGGCAGAATAAAGTCTGACCCCAGCTTCCCCAACCCAGATCAGAAGGCAGCCGACCTGAGCTGCAAGAACTGCTGCTGCATGCGAGACCCTGCTTCCCGGTTCAAGCATCAGGCATGCAATTCCCCCAACTGGTATCTGGGTTCGTACTCCGTTTTTGTCTACCAGGACAAAGGCTCCGTCTATAACATCAAGTTCTCCCCTTTCCAGAAACAGTAAGGAAAACCTCTCTTTTATCGTAATCGGTTTTAATTTCGGAAGCATGGCAGTGATCCCCCTTCAACCCACTTTTATCTTGCAGAACGGACGAGCATCAACCCGCATCCGAAGCTCTTTGCCGGACCTATCCCCTTGTAGAGTGCATCGGTTAAAGATTCAGGATCTGTTACAGTTAATATTCCGGAAAAATCAATGGTACTTATAGTTACACTGTGCTTTCCTTTAGGCTTATAGAACCTGTTGCAACAGTACCCTGTGGCTATAACCTGCCCTTCTGAAACCTCAAAACCATTGAGATCTCCTTTTTTCTGGAGCCATTCAACACCCTCTTCCTGGACAATATCAGGAACTTGAGGTATCTTGTTTTCTGGAATACCTTCTTTTTCCATTCTGGTCTTAGCGTCCATCACAACATCATGTCGATGTTGATGAGGTTTCCCATTTTCATCCTCATCCCATCTTGTAACAATAGGATTGGCACGCAATGAAAAAACAAGTTTCTGCCCTGGAAAAAGAGAAGGAGTGTATTTTTTTGATTCGATGCTCCATAAATCCGAATGATTTTCAGGTGCATGCTCCGAGACAATATAAAACGAAGGAAAGCCGTCTTTTTCGTCCTGCCTGTACAAAAAATCCCTCTTTTTGTCCGGATCTTTCTCAAACAGCGACCATATGGCACGGTGAATCCTGTAATTGTCCCCTAAATCCATAGCAAGCTTCCAGAAATCCTTATTTGCTGCAGCTTCAGGCTTCAAGCTTGCTCTGCTCATGTACAATTTTCATTCCCCCAGTTCCATCATCATGTAGTGTTCTTTTCTATCGGCAAATTGCCATCTTTTGCGGCTGAGAACAGAATCTTTGCGGGAAATCGTATGCGAGGGTTCCATACCGCTTTCGTCACCTTCCCAATAAAGCCTCACCTGACTCGGAGTTTTTAAAAACGAAAGAAATTCCTGACATTTGAACTCAGCTTTTTTGATTACTTCTTCCAGATTATCTCCACTCACAACCTTTGCTTCAAAAGGCAAAGAGGGAGGACAGGATTTCCTTCCAAGGTAAAGAACAAACTCGGGTTCTTTTAATTTATTTACGAGAACCTCAAGAGAATAAGGGTTTTCAGCGTTTCTGGCCCATACCACCACCGTATAACACGAATCGCAGTAGTAATCTCTTGAAGAGAGAATTGTATTCAATTCTTCTTTTTCGACTCCGAGTTCTTCTTTTCTGGTAAGTATATACTTCTGGTTTTTTAGTGAACTTGCAGAAGGGACCTGAACTGTATGGTAGCTGTCTCTTATACACATCT
>NZ_JJQY01000047.1:0-9935 GCF_000979295.1 Methanosarcina sp. 1.H.T.1A.1
GAGTCCGTCTCGTGGGCTCGGAGATGTGTATAAGAGACAGATATTGGGGGGCGGGTAGCGCACTACCTTAAAGAGAATGATCCTCAATCAAATATATTTCTGACCACAAGGAATAAGAAAAGCAGGAAATTACCTCTCTGGGCTGAAAAGTTTACAGTTTTGGATATGGATGTTCTTAATGAGGATTCTATTGATTACTGCTTAAAAAATAAAAATATCGATGTTATTATACATCTTGCAGCTATGAATGAGATAGACTCAATGAAAAATCCTGAGTCTGCCCTAAACGTAAATACTCTGGGTACGTATAAACTGTTAAAGGTTGCACATTCTAATAATATTAATCGTTTCATCTATTTTTCTACATTTCATGTTTATGGGGAACCAACGAGTCCAATAATCACTGAAGAATCTCCTACTAGGCCTTTTCATCCATATGCAATAACTCACCGAGCTGCTGAAGATTTTGTTGTGTTTTTTAACCATTACTATGGCATGAATACTTTAATATTCAGGTTATCTAACAGCTACGGTTATCCAATGGATAAGGAGATTAATAGGTGGACACTTGTTTTTAATGATTTATGTAGACAGACTGTTACTACTGGCAAAATTGTTTTGAAATCCTCAGGTAAACAATACAGAGATTTCATACCATTACATGATGTAGCAAGAGCTGTGCACCATTTTCTCTTTGTTAAACCTGAATACTTGAAGGATGGTATTTATAATTTAGGCGGCAATTGCTCCATGTCAATTTTAGATGTAGCTCAGAGAGTATCAAGTGTATATCAATCAAAGTATAAAGATAAGTCTATTGATATAATAGTGAAATCCGATGATAATTCCGTGGTCCCAAGACCTTTTGAATTCAGTATAGAGAAACTTTTGGGAACCGGATTTACTTTAAAAGGCAACTTACTTTATGAGATTGAAAAAACAATGGAATTGTGTGAGGAGTTTATCATATGAGCTCAAATGATAAATCAGCACTCGTATCCATAGTTATGCCGACATATAACCATGCCAGATTCATTGGTGAAGCCATAGAATCCGTCTTAACCCAGACATATGGTAATTTTGAGTTAATAATCATCGATAACTATTCTACGGATAATACTGCAGAAATAGTTGCATCGTATAATGATGATCGTATTAAATACTTAAAATTCAGGAATCATGGAATCATTGCCGCATCAAGAAATCATGGTATAAAAAATTCAAATGGGAAATATATTGCTTTTCTGGATTCTGATGATGTCTGGCTTCCACAAAAATTAGAACTGCAGTTTAATCTAATGGAGTCAAATCAGGAAATAGGTATGTCTTATGTTTTATATTCTCATTTATTAGACGATACATCGTCAGTAAAAGGTATATTTCCAAAACCAAGCTCTAGGCTAAGAGGAAATGTTTTTACTTCTCTATATCGTAAGTCAGTAATTGCAAACTCTGGTGCTATGGTACGAATGGAAGTCTTCAATGAATTAGGGCTGCTGGATGAAAACCCTAAATTAGTCACTATTGAGGACTATGAAATGTGGTTGAGGATAGCCAGATCAAGACCTATAGACTATGTGGATAATAAAAGCCAGTTATTATACAGAATAAGAAATGATAATGCTTCAAATCTGACGAAATTGTTTACGAAGCTGCAAAGGGAAATGTTTCTTGCCAATAAATATGCTCATGATGTCGGGAAACTTTCTTATATTAATGTTATATTTTCTAAGACAATTCATTTAATTTATGACAGTATAATTCCAATCGGAAGGCAACCGGACATCTTTTAATTTTTTAACGATGGCGCTTTTGATAAAAAAACACGTTACTTCCTATGCTAAACATTATTGCGAAAACGGATATCCTGCTTTCGGCAGATTTATATCTTTTGTGAGATTTTTAGCAAACATAAAAGCAGTCAATGGCGGTTTAATTTCCTTTACTTTGGTTGGTTTAAAATTCCCCACTTTTTGATATAACCTAAATACATAATCTCAACTAAATATAAACGGAGCACCAAAAAATATAAAATTAAGAAATTTTACTGCGGAAAGTGCGATATAAAGTTTTCTCGATTTTTTATAAATTTCCCGTTTAACATAAGCGGTTGTTACTTATTACTGATATTAATTATCTGGCTGCCTGTAAAGGATAGTGTATGCTTCGGGTCGCATGCTCGTTTCTCAGGAATCGTTAATATTCTTTGACCACATTTTCTTAATCTAAATGATTGAAACTCTGATTTCGGTTCCCTCTGTGATTCCTTAATATAGTGCTTGATTGCGTCAGTTGTTACATTCTAATCTCATGGTCATGGTGCCAAGAAACCTCCTTTTACAAAGAAACGATGATTTAGAGATTTAAAGAAAAAAAGGCGAGGGTTCACTTCATCCCCTACCTAAAGAGGCTGTCCGACAATTCAATTTCAGGGCAAAAACATGTAAAAATAAGGGTATAAAGCCTTTAAATCGAATAAAAGGAATTATGTTATTACTGGTGGTAATTGTCGGGTGGCCTGTAAAGGGCGGGATATTCGTGACCCTCTGCACTCCTAAAGTAATAAACATTGAAGTGTTTATTTCATATATAATTCTGGAATATTAAGCAAATAGATTGCAATTTGTTCTATGGAATTGGCAGCTAATAGAGGGATTCTATGTTAATGCATTTGTGTGTGGAAATCTACTCAAAGATTTTGAAGTTGCGCTCAGATATTTTGTACAAATTATTAACTAACCGTGGATTAAAAATTGGAAGTAATTGCAGTTTCCAAAGGAACGTTTATCTTGATTCTCAATTTCCTTGGCTGATATCCATTGGAAATAATGTTACTTTAGCGATGAATGTTGTCGTTCTTGCACATGACGCAAGTATGAAGCGAAAGCTTGGATATTCAAGAATTGGAAAAGTAAATATAGGCAACAACGTATTTATTGGAGCTGGGACGATTGTGCTGCCAAATGTAACAATTGGTGAAAATTCGATTATTGGTGCTGGGAGTTTGGTTAGTAACAACATTCCTCCAAACGTGGTTGCTGCGGGAAATCCTGCAAAAATGTTGTACACAATTGAAGAATTTTGGTCAAAGCATAAATCTTCTATGAAGCACAGGCCCTTATACGAAGAGAATTTTACAATAAGTAAAAACGTTTCACCTGAAATGAGAGAACAGATGGTACTTCAGATGGTATTGGGAGAAGGATATATTCGCTGATATAAGTAATTCAGTCATGCCCCATTAGCTGGTTGATTACTACGGGAGCGCGGAGGGTCACAAATACCCCACACCCTTCAGGTCGGGGGATGAAATGAACCTTCTCCTCTTTTTGGTTTCTTTCAAATATCTATATCATCGCTTCTTTGTAAAATGAGGTTTCTTGGTGCCATGGGAACAGGAGTTGGGAATGCAACTCTATATTAAGGAAATCTTGTCAAAGGATACTAAACTATTCCCAAGAACCGGGCGTGCGGCACGAAGCATACCCCGTCTTTACAGGCTGTCCGATAATTCTCGTGGATAATTAAGTTTTCCTGTTTGAATATAAATCAGATTTTTATAATTTTGTTTTGAAGATTTGGAGTTATGGTTTTCATCAAATCTTCAAAAGATCAAGTTTGGACTTTTCCTCATGATATTCTAAATCTTATTCCACCAGATCATATCTGCTATTTGGTTGAGTCTTTTGTAGATGAGATGGATTTTAGTGAATTTGAAATAAGGTATAGTGGTTCTGGACATCCTTCTTATCATCCGTGCATAATGTGCAAGATTTTGATTCAATCTATGCTTGATAGAGTTCGATCATCGCGAGCGATAGCTCGCAATGTTCGAGAAAACATAGTTTACATGTATTTAGCTGAAAACCTGCAACCTAATTTTAGAACAATCAGTGACTTCAGGAAAAATAATGAAAAATTGATCACGGAAGTGTTTAAAAATACGGTAAAGGCAGCTAAAGATCTTGGAGTAATAGGTCTGGAGCAATTAAGCATAGATGGGTCTATAGTAAAAGCTTCTGCGTCAAAAAATAATGTAGTTTTGGAAGAAGTCTTGAGAGTAATTGGAGAATATGTTAACAATGAATTTAAAAAAGGTATTGAAGTAGACAAACTTGAAGATGAACATTTTGGTAACTGCCGTGGTTACGATCAGTTGAATGAAAATGGAAAATACAAAGTAAAATCTGTAGTTGCGAAGTACATAAAACAGGTAAATAAGGCCAAATCTGATGATCGAGAAAACGTGCTCAAAGATAAGATTAAGGAAGCGCTTACTGAATTCGAAAAAGATAGTATTGAGAAAGTAAGTTTGACTGATCAAAAATCTCGGTTTATGAAAAATAAAAAGGGAACGTTTGAGCTGGCATACAATACTCAAATCACGGTAGATCATAAACTGGGGATTATCGTTTCAAATGATGTCTGCCAAGACAGAAGTGATATGCATCAATTGAAGTCGCAGATTGAACTTGTAGAAGAAAATTGTTGTTTGTTGAAAAAAGGAACTAAAGTATGTGCAGATAGTGGATATTATAGTGGAGAAAACATTCATTATTTAAACACTAAGAAATTGGATCCATATATTCCAGAGATAAAAGAAGCAAAAAAAGAAACGTTAGACGTTGAAGAGAACAGATTTGATATAGAATATTTTGAGTATGATGAAGAAAATGATTAATTTATTTGTCCTGAAAATCAAAGATTGAAGTTTTCATATGAAAGCTATGAGGAAAAAAGGAAGAGAACATGCAGAGTTTACAGGGGAACTGAATGTAAGAAATGTGGAGTTAGTAAAAATTGTACAAAAAGAAAGGATGGAATTAGATATTTAAAAATCGCTAATTTTTTGAAAGAAAGAAAACAATTAGCAGATAAGATGAAAACAGAAGAAGCAAAAGAAATTTTTGGGCAAAGAAAGCAGGTAGTAGAACCTGTGATTGGAAATTATAAAGAGAATCTGGGGTTTAGAGAATTTTTAACAAGAGGATTAAAATCCGTAAAGAATGAATTTAATTTGGTGTGTATTGCCGCCAATTTAAGGAAAATCTGGATTCACTTAATGAAAACGAGCTAATTGGAAGAAAAAGTCAAAATAAATGGAACTTTCCCTGTTGAAAAAAGGAATAGGGAATAGAATGCAAATTCCATAAAGCTCTAAAGTTCCGGTTTAGCTCCGATTATCACGAGTTATTACTACAAGTAATTGTAGGACAGCCTGTTTAGGGCGGGGTGGCCGCATGCAATTTGATTTATTCATCAGTAAGTTTACGCTTTCTTCCTTCGCCAAAGTTTGGTATTAAGGCGGCATAGCCTCCTTTATTCCAATCATCCTGCCAATAATAACCACATTTCTTAGTGACTCCAACTTTGGTAGCAGCTTCTTCGACAGAATCTCCCAAATACCTAAATTTGACAAAATAGAGCCTTTTCAGCACTCTTGAATTGTTTTCATGTTTGATTAAAGAGTTAAGTTCATCAAGAATTACCTTTCGCCTATATTCGGCAGGTCGACATAATATTTTAAACATTTTTCTCGCTGCCGTTTTTGAATTAACAATCTCTAAATGAAATCGTTTGATAACGTTTATATACTCAAAATCTCGATCCATATATAAGTAAGAGCATGTGTATGGAATCTACAGATATTGGATGTAATTTCTGAAATAAGGCGAAAAACGGCATCGTGAAAACTTATTCCGAATATACAAGCCACCTGCCGAAAGTAGGCTTTCGATCAATAATAATTTGTTCCTTCCCCAAAATAAGAGAATATGAGCGTTAATGCGTGTAATAGGTTGCGTCAAAGACTATAGTGACAGGCTCTTAAGAATTCAGATATTTTCACAGATACTTTTGGCCAGTTTTTCTTCACTAATTTCATCAATAAGCACTCCGCGGGTCCCTATCATTGCTTCTAGGGCCCCTACATTAAAAGCCACTATTTTTTTTCCATATTCAAGCGCATTATCAACAACTGCCGGGTGTATCTCGGGCACGACTGTGGGAACAACAATCAAGTCTGCGATTTTATATACACTTCCCAGTTTGTCTTTTGTGACCCATCCAATATACTCTACATTCTCAATTTCTTTTTTCAGGTGGCCAGATCCTGCAACAAAAAGCTTTATATTTCTTCGGTTTTGAGACGTGCAGAGCTTAAAAGCCTCAAGCAGGACATCAAATCCCTTTTCTTCAGTCAGGCGACCAATATAGCAAATGGCTTTTCCTTCTCCTTTAATTTTCAAAAGTTTGGCTGTATAGGTGTCATCTTCCTTAATCGTAGACGTGGGAGGAGCCATTACAAATTTCGTTGCATCGATCCCCCAGTCTTTGAAAAGTTGAATCTGGTATTCACTTTGAACTGCTATCTTGTATGAACTGTTCCAGAGTTCCCTTTTTACCAGAAATATAAATGAGGAAAATATACCTATTATAATATTCAAAAAAGCGTTATCTGATTTTGACATGCAATTCCCGCATTCTTTGACCCTTTCTGTAATTGAACACGCTTTCTCCTTCGGATACAGAGGACACAACCAATCGAAGAAAATTATTCTTTTTATCCCCATAAGCATACAAGCGAGGTGTAGAGCAACAGAGAACTGATATGTTTGCCCGATCAAAGCAACAGATGGTTTTTCTTTTTTCAGTATGGAAATCATTCTTAAGAAGATGGTGGGATTAAAGAATTCGTAGAAAGGAAAAAAAAGCTGGCGAAGTTTACTTACAGTATACGGCACATATTTTCCAACTCTTTTAACTTGTGGATGGTTTGGCGATAAGCCGAAAAGGGATAATGATATCACGATGCAAGGAATTTGCTTTTTATTTAGTTTCTCAACAAGTTCGGCAAGTTCTTCAGAAACTCCCCCTCTGAAAGTGGGAACATTTTCTGGGTAAGGTGGAAAAATTGAAGTAATTACGCATACTTTTTGATTTGTTCCTCCTATAGAATCGATGAGTACTTGATAAAGATTTGTTTTTTCGTTTGTTGTGTTAGCCATTTACCAGTGCCTCAAAATTTGACAGTTTTCTTTTGTAGTTTACATGCATCGCAATTCTATTTTTTCAGGAAGTCCTTACTTGCATAAAGTTATGCATAAGTTTAATATAAAGATAATGCAATAGTTAGGTTAAATGGCAGTCACAAAAGATATTTGCATAGTCGGACCTTCCAAGCGTTTTTTAAGTGGTATCAGTTATTACACTATCCGTCTGGCAAATGCCATGTCCGTAAAAAGAGATGTTTCCATCATCTGCTTCAGGCAATTACTTCCCACATTCTTGTTCCCTGGGAAATCCCATGTAGGGAAGAATATCTCCAGTTTAAGTTTCTCATCAAAAATCCCCGTTTTTGACGGCATGGATTATAACAATCCTATTACCTGGGCGGATGCATTCCGTTTTATTAAAAAACAAAATCCGGATGTCATTATTTTACAATGGTGGACCTCTTCGGTAGCCCAGATGCATCTCTTGCTCAAACTCTTTGCAAGTCTGCTCAATAAACCGAAAATAATCATAGAGTTTCACGAAGTTGTGGACCCTTTTGAAGAATCTATCCTCCCGATACGTTTATATTCCAAAATAACAGGAAAATTGCTGCGCAAAAACCTTGATGCCTACATTACACATTCCGAATCCGATAAACAACTTGTTGCCGAAAGGTATGCCATTGCCCCTGAAAAAATCCATGTAATCCCTCACGGGCTCTATGACCAGTACGGGGAGGTGCTTGACAGTAAAAAGGCAAAAGAAGCTCTCTCAATAAAAGAGGAGTTTGTTATCCTTTCTTTCGGCTTGATCCGGAAATACAAAGGGATTCCCTATTTGATAAGGGCTTTTGAGCAACTTCCTTCCGAAGTTGTGCAGAAAAGCAGGTTGCTTATTGTCGGGGAAATCTGGGAAGACCGCAAAGAACTGCTTGACCAGATCGAAGCTTCCCCTTACTCCGACAGGATCACTCTTGTGGACGAATATGTCCCCGACGATAAAGTAAATGTGTACTTCAGCGCCGCAGATGTTGTGGTTTTGCCCTATCTAAGGGCTTCCCAGAGCGGGATTGCGCATATTGCCATGTCTTTTGGAAAACCTGTTGTTGTTTCCGAAGTAGGCGGTCTGAAAGAATCGATGGCTAATTATGAAGGGACTTTTTTTGTTCCGCCTGGGGACGTTGAGTCTATCCGAAAAGCCGTTCTGAATCAATTTGGGAGCGAAAAGTACTATGAAGCTCCTGACCAGAAGTGGGATACAATTATAAACCGTTACATTGAATTAATACAATCAATCTGATTCTTAACTCAAAATTTTGTTTAGTTGCAAAAGTGTACCTCTTAAAGGGGATTATCATGAATTCTGAGGATCCTGTGTCATCATTCAAAACACAAATTAAATCCAGCTGGCCATATGCCCTGGCAGTTTCGATAATTGGCCTTTTAGCTCTTTGGATTAGAATACTTCCTTCAGACTCGGTTTTTTTATCCAACGGGTTTGTAAGGTTCGGGGGCAATGATCCCTGGTACCATATGCGGACTTTAAATGTCCTTCTTGAAAACTATCCCCAAAGGATGTTTTTCAACCCTATGACCAACTATCCTTACGGGAGTTACATACATTTCGGTCCATTGTTCGATCAGATGATCGCCATTACTATTCTGATCCTTGGAATGGGCAATCCCAGCCCGGAGCTTGTTAACTGGGTAGGAGCTTATTTCCCGGCAGTACTGGGAGCAATTACCGTAATTCCTGTATACTATATAGGGAAATACCTGGGAGGGCATAAAACAGGGATACTGGCTGCGATTTTGATAGCCTTTGCTCCAGGACAGTTTTTATCACGTTCAATGATTGGCTTTACAGACCACCATGTGGCGGAGTCTCTATTCAGTACTTTCTTCATGATGTTTTTCATGCTGGCTTTGATTTCTGCAAAGAGAAAAAAAATAAGTTTTGAGCATGTAATTAATAAAAATCTCAGCGTTCTGAAGGAGCCTCTGGTATATTCCATTATGGCAGGGGTCATGTATTCGGCTTATCAGCTTTCGTGGCCAGGAGCTTCTCTTTTCTTATTGGTTGTACTGGTCTATGCCGTGATACAGTATATAATTGATATCTTCCATGGCGAGTCAAGTGACTACCTCGGATTCACAGGCATAATCGCATTTCTGGTAAGCATAATACTCATACTCCCCTTTGTCCACCCTGATATGGGTTTTTCAATGTATCATTACTCATGGTTCCATGTTGCCACAGCTATTGGAGCAATGGCAGGTTTTCTAGCTTTGAGTTTTATTGAAAGAGCATTCAAAAGTAGAAATATAAAAGCCTACTACTATCCTCTGGCAATACTCGGAATTGTCGTTCTGGGACTTTTAACATTAAAGATTGTAGTCCCATCCATTTATTCTCTGATATTAAGCGCTCCAAGTTACGTGTTTGGAGTGCAGACGGGCGGACCAGCCACAATTGGGGAAGTATCCTCGATATTTTACGAGAGTGGAGTTTTTACCCTTTCAAGGGTCTTTGGGAACTTTACAGCCTCAGGTTTCTTTGCTTCACTCCTCGGGATGGTTTTCCTAACGGCAAAACTGTTCAGAAAACCGAAGCCTGAAGAAGTACTGATCCTGATCTGGAGTGCTTTAATCTTTCTTACAATCTACGGCCAGAACCGTTTTGCGTACTACTACTCCATTAATGTAGCAGTTCTCAGCGCCTATGTAGGAGGCCTGCTGCTTGAAAAAGTAAAATGGAACCAGCTCAATGAGAAGTTTAAAAGTAATGTAAAATCTCCGGCAGATATTCCGGGATTTTTGAAGTTCATTAAAATAGAACAGGTTATTGCAGTCCTGATCATCGTAGTTGTTCTTATTTTACCCGTATACGGATCCGCAATGGAAATGACAAAAGGTACTGGCTGTCTCTTATACACATCT
>NZ_JJQY01000042.1:0-11664 GCF_000979295.1 Methanosarcina sp. 1.H.T.1A.1
GGTATGGGTGTCGGCGGAATTCCGATGCTTGAGACTCCTCCGGTAGATGCCGTTACAAGGGCAAGCAAGGCAATGGTCGAAATTGCTGGCGTAGACGGCATATAGGTAGGGGTCGGCGACCCGCTGGGTATGCCGATTTCCCACATAATGGCTTCCGGGATGACCGGGATGAGAGCAGCCGGAGACCTTGTAGCAAGGATGGAATTCTCAAAGAACATGAGGATAAAAGACGCAAAAGAGTACGTGGCAAAGAAGCTTAAAGTTGGCACAATGGACCTCTCAGACGAACATATCATGAGGGAACTGCGTGAAGAGCTTGATATTGGCGTTATCACCTCCGTGCCAGGAGCTGCAAAGGGCATTGCTGCAAAGATGAACATTGAAAAGCTGCTCGGTGTCAAGATCAACTCCTGCGATCTCTTTAGAAAACAGACCGGAAGGTAAACGCGAAAGATGAGCTCTATCGAAAAATCAAATTAAAAGTTATCAGGAAATTATATATAGACGGATTTATAAAATAAAAATCGACAGAGTAGTATAAATTAATCCGGAAATAATTGAAGCCAAGGGGGGCTAAATCCGGAAAGGGTACAGGACTTTGCCAAAATGTGGCGCGGGTTTTTCCCTGCAGTCACACAGGGACGAAACGGCGGTCTTTTCGAAAAGTTACGGAAAAGCGGATAGTGGAGACTATAGACAGGGGTTTCAAAGAAGGGAGCGGGAGGACACCGAGTTTTCCTTTTTTTAGAGGCCTGTGGCCGTAAGCTAACAGGTTTTCTCAAACAGGGATTTTAAAGAAGGTTTTCAACCCTTCCCCTGTAAAATAAAATTTATTCTCTCTTCACAGTCCGTTGAAGTCCGACCCATGGGAAAAACGTGGATTTTCCCCTATTTCAAATGAAAGGCAAATGGAAGTAAAGTGAATAAATTCGAAAATAAAGGAGAAAGAAAATGGCACAATGTAATGCATTTGCAGGATTTGATTACCTTGAGGGCGTGAGACTGAGCCTTTTCACCAATGATGAGTTAAAGGCTATCCACTACGCTACAATGGAAGTCCTGATGAACCCCGGAATCCAGGTTTCGGATGCCGAGGCAAGGAAGATCTTCAAGGAAAACGGCTGTGAAGTTGACGAAAAGACTCAGATCGTAAAGATCCCCGAATATCTTGTAAGAAGAGCCCTTCAGCTCGCTCCCTCGAGGTTTGTGCTCTGGGGACGCGACAAGAAGTACAATACCGTACAGGAGTCCGGGGGTAAGGTGCACTGGACCTGTTTCGGGACAGGGGTCAAGATGTGCAGGTACAAGGACGGGAAGTACGTCACAGTGGATTCGGTAGAGCAGGACATTGCAGAAATTGCAAGGCTCTGTGACTGGGCCGAAAATATTGACTACTTCTCCCTCCCGGTGTCTGCCAGGGACTGGGCCGGAAAAGGCGCCCAGGACGTCCATGAGACCTTCACCCCTCTTACCAACACCGCAAAACACTTCCACCACATTGACCCTGTCGGCGAAAACGTCGAATACTACTGGGACATTGCAAAAGCCTACTACGGCGGCAACGAAGAAGAAGCAAGGAAAAAACCGATCTTCTCCATGTTGCTCTGTCCGACCAGCCCGCTTGAGCTGAGTGTCAACGCCTGCCAGGTCATCATTAAGGGTGCCCGCCTTGGTATCCCTGTAAACGTCCTGAGTATGGCAATGTCCGGTGGGTCTTCTCCTGTATACCTTGCAGGAACTCTTGTTACCCACAACGCCGAAGTCCTCTCCGGTATCACCCTCGCCCAGCTCACAGTGCCCGGAACCAAAGTCTGGTACGGAAGTTCCACCACCACCTTCGACCTGAAGAAGGGTACTGCGCCCGTCGGATCTCCCGAACTCGGCCTGATCAGCGCTGCTGTCGCAAAGCTCGCCCAGTTCTATGGCCTCCCCGCATTCGTGGCAGGCACCTAGTCTGATGCAAAGATCCCGGACGACCAGGCTGGACACGAGAAGACCATGACCTGCCTCCTTCCCGCCCTCGCGGGGGCTAACACCCTCTACGGCGCCGGGATGCTTGAGCTAGGAATGACCTTCTCAATGGAACAACTGGTCATCGACAACGACATCATCAAAATGACAAAGAAAGCGATGCAGGGAATTCCAGTTTCTACCGAAACCCTGGCAGTCGAATCCATCCAGAAGGTAGGAATCGGAAACAATTTCCTGGCCCTTAAGCAGACGAGGATGCTTGTAGACTACCCCTCCGACCCCATGCTCATCGACAGGCGCATGTTCGGAGATTGGGCAGCAGCCGGCTCCAAGGACCTTGCGTCCGCGGCAAACGAAAAGGTGATGGATGTCCTCAAGCACCATGAAGTAAAACCAATCGATGCAGACATCCTCAAGGCCATGAAAGCAGTTGTCGACAAGGCTGACAGAGCCTTCAGGGAGGGATAAAAATGGCAAGCAAAGAAGAGATTATAGCAAAAGCAAAAGCTTCGATCACCGAGTTTGATGAAGATATGGCAGCGGAAGCAGCAAATGAATCCCTTGCCGCCGGGGTCGACCCGGTAGAAATCATCGAACACGGCTATACCGCAGGCATGCTGTACGTAGGCGAACAGTTCGAGCAGGGGACTCTTTTCCTGCCCCATGTGCTTGCAGCCGCAGAAGCAATGAAAGCAGGAGTCGACGTTCTGACACCCGAGATGGAGAAGCGGAAATCCCAGACTACAAAGCTCGGGACCGTCGTCATCGGGACCATCGAAGGGGACATCCATTCCATCGGAAAGGACATAGTTGCCTCCATGCTCAACATTGCAGGTTTTGAAGTGGTAGACCTCGGAAGAGACGTGCCCATCAAGACCTTCGTTGAAAAGGCAAAGGAACTCAAGCCTGACATTGTTGCAAGTTCCGCCCTTATGACTACCACCATGGTCAACCAGATCCAGATTGAGGAGCAGCTCAAAGAAGCAGGCGTCCGCGATAAGGTCAAGACCATGGTCGGAGGAGCTCCGGTTACCCAGGACTGGGCTGACAAGATCGGGGCAAACATCTACGGAGAAAGTGCAACAGATGCCGTTACCAAGGTAAAGGCAGCCCTGAAGCGCTGATAATCAGAAGAGCAGGCAGTTCCGGGAGTCCCAGGAAGGCTATACAGGCCGGGCTCCCGGTACACCTGCCCAATAACTCTAACAAAAGGGAGGAGTTGGTATGGATCTGAAAGCTTTGAAAGCGCAGGAAAGCAAACGAAAAATCAGTAAAGGGTACATGTGGGCCCTTTTTTGTGCTGTTTTCTGGGGCATCTGGTACCTGCCGGGAACTGTTGTGTGGGTACTGAACCCTTTTGATGAGATGTATGGGGTTATTGCCGAGACCAGTGGAGATGCAGTGTCCCTGGTTGTAACAGCGGCTCTGATTACCGCATTTAATGCACTTACAGTTATGCTGGCCCTCATGCTCTGGAATGGGGTGCTTGGAAAATTCGGAGAACTGGGCCGGACACTTAAGGAATTTCACCCTTGTTCCAAATGGTTCTTCCTGGCCTCAATCTTCGGGGGGCCCATAGCAATTCTTGGTTCCTTTATGGCCATGGGCTTTATTGGTGGAGCATTCGCAGCCGTTGCTGCCCTTCTCTATCCTGTGATCGGCTCGGTGCTTGCTTATTACTGGTATGGGGAAAAGATCAGCAAGAGAGCAGCAACCGGAATTGTAATCATTATTCTTGGTGGAATCACAATCTTTGGCGGCGGGGTTATAACCGAACTTGCTGCAGGAAGCGTCCCCTGGATTGGATACCTGGGAGGGTTGATGGCTGCTGCAGGCTGGGGAATAGAAGGTGCAATTGCAGGCAAAGGGCTTGATATTTCCGAGCCTGATGTGGGGCTTACCCTTCGGTTCCTTGGAGAAAACATCATCTGGTGGATCATTATCGTGCCGATCCTGGCAATTGTTGGCTACCCGATGTATTCCTTTGCACTCCAGGCATTTGAACCTCTGACGCTGTTGGTCCTGATTTTTGCTGGAATCACCTTCGGGTTCTGTTACGTCTGCTGGTACAAGTCTTTCCCGCTGATAGGTGTCGGAAGAGGCCAGGGGATAGGAAACCTCTACGGACTGTGTGCTATTATCTTCATATTCCTCTTCTTTGGAGATGTCCCACAGTGGACCATCATTGTCGGAGGTACCCTCTGTGTTATTGGTAGCTTCGTCATGTTTACGGAAGAAACAAGCGCACTTGAAACCCTGAGAGGTGAGTGAAAGTGGGCAAGAACCGGCCTATAAAGTTCAGGATCCTGGAGCTATTCCTTGATGGAGAAGCACACTGGAACTACGAAATAGTTTCAAAAATCCAGGAAGAGTACGGCATGAAGGGTAATTTCCACAGGGACAGCATCAATTTCGACATTCTTGAACTGGCGTCCGGTGGGATGTTGAAAGATGTGGAACAGAAGGTCGATGAGGAGGGAATTTACAAAAAAGATTTCCTGCTGCACAAATACGTTATCACCGACTTCGGAAAGGTCCGGGGCTCGGATGCCTGTCTCAGGTATGTCTAAAGGTACGGAGGGAAAAAGATGGTACAAACGGCAGCTGCTATGGAAGCTTACAATGCTTACTGGGTAAACTCCATTATCCCGGGAGCAGACACCATGTGGATGGTCCTGATCCTCATCCTGGCGGTCATTGCCCTCTGGCAGGCAAGGACCTTCGTATCGAAGTTCTAAGCTTTCAGTGAATAAAAAGCAGAGGAGACACCCCTCTGTCTTTCAAGCATAAAAACACCTGGAAGACCTGACGAAAAAGGCTTGAGTTCCTTTCGGAGCGGAGCTTATACCCCATTAAGGACTAAAAAGAGATCTAGCCTGCAGGCATACTTACTGCAGGACAGCTTTAACAATAAGGCGGGAAGTCCCCTTCCTCGGAGCGAAGCGACATGTGGGGGAGTTCACAGGACTTACCAGGGGATAGTTCACAGGACGTACCAATCTGTGTCGTCAACCGACAGGTCTTCCCGGAGACCAACCTCCCTCGCGGGGAGTTCTAAGGCCGTCGTTATCGCATCGGAAAAATCCTGCAGGTACTCTTTAGATGAGAGGCTGTTGTAAATGAAGGATTTCTCGGGCTGGATCATCCTTTGAATTGTGGATTCCCTCGGGACAATATCCACTTTTATGTCAACTATTTCCAGGGCTTTTTCCATTGCAGTCCGAAAATCTCCGATACAGTACGCTATCCTGTGCTTGTAGTTTGCCCTCGTCTTTTCAAGATAAGCGGCAATCCTTTCACTTTCTATTTTTATGAAGTCTCTCTTGATCTTTGTCACATTGCATTTGCCCATCATGAAAGTGTAGTTCATAAAAGGGTATTGAGTATCAAGTTCCCTTGGAGCAATCCCGCAGGTTCCGAAGGTTACTATGTGTACATCCTCGGGCTTTGCAATCCCAAAAATTATCCTGTCGAATTTTTTATGGGATGGGCTTTCGTGGTAAGGCTTTCTCTTGGCGCAGGGAACAAAAATACATAATTCCCTGAAAGGAGCTTCATACTCAGTGAGAACCCAGTCATTGGCTTTTATCATGTCAGGATGGTAAATTATTCTCTCAGTATCAAGAGGTTCTTCGGAACGTTCATCTTCAGGGATAATGGGCTTCATAAGACCTCAGAGCTTATTGAGTCAGGAAATTATATATATAATTAACTAACCAGAATCACTCCGGATTTATTATTCCGGATTTATTATTCCGGATTTATTATTTGGCATGAAGTACTGTGATTTGAAAAGTACTGTGATTTGTTTGTGCCTATTATTCGAAGAATTTCATTTACGTTTTTATGAAAACGGTCTGAAAAAATCTAATGGAATATTTAGCAGATATTACCGGATAAATATAATAAAATTTAACTGATATAAATAAGTTTATAAATCTATTCACCAATATTGGTAGCTAAATAACACATAATGATACTTAACACGATTGGGGATTATGCTTTTAAAAAGTATGTTTGGAGGCCGGCATAAGGTTTTCTATTTTATAAGAAGAAGCGTAAAACCCCCAGGTCTTTAACCTGGAAGATATAAGCGTCACCTTCTTCAATATTCGTTTCGTTATCCTTTGACTTGATATACATCGAAACCAATATAATATTAAGCAATGGTTACGAGAATCAAGTGGCCAATGCAATATATGTTAACCGTTAGGCTCATCAGGTCCTGGAAAATACACCGTCTCTAGCTTGAAACCCTGTAAAACCGAATCAGGCGGCGGAGCGGGACATAGTAGGGCAGGGACTGCCCGAATTAACGCCTTTGGAGACTCCGGAAGGTAGTCTATGAATTAGGAAGCTCCAGGTCTTTAGCCCAGGGGTAGTTCACGAGCATCCTCAATCTACCTTATATAATTGAATGTGCTTGCCGGTATCCTCAAAGAGCTCAAAATAAATTTTAAAAAACAATATGGCAAACTGCCCTCAAATAGTGGTTTTATGGTTAATTCTATTCATGAGATGATCAGAGCAAGCTTCAGATGCGAGGACATGGTACAATGTGTACTCGGTCTGAAGTCCCTTGACATCGACACATATAAGGCTCTGCTTACGCATGGTCCTCTTACAGCTGAAAAATTGGGAGAGATCCTCAGCAGGGAAAGGAGCACTGCATACCGTTCCCTGCAGAACCTTATAGCTTGTGGAATTGTTTACAGGGAAACACGATCCATCGATAGTGGGGGATACTACTACGAATATGTAGCTATCGAGCCCCAGGAAATGAAACAGATGGTAAAGAAAAACGTTGACGAATGGTACAACCAGATGAACGAATTGATTGATAAAATGGATGATAAAGTACGCGCTCTTATCATGCGACTGGACGATGAAGAAAGCTGAATCTAAAAAAGAGATCAAAGTAATAAATTTAAGTAAAAATATTGAAGCAAGGAAATTTAAAAGTAAAAAAATATAGATGTAAGAGCATCACAAAAATAAAATACGAAAATTAAAGTATCACAAAAATTAAAGTATCACAAAAATAAAATGAGAATGTAAAAGTAGACCGAATAAAGCTTCGGCCGAATTCATTGTTTTAATCCGTCTACGAAATCTCCCATTCTCTCAATTGCTTTTCTAAGGTCATCCAGAGATGCTGCATAAGCGCACCGCAGGAATCCTTCACCTGCTTCCCCAAACACATCTCCGGGAATTGTAACAACCCTCTTTTCATTCAGGAGACGTTCTGCAAAATCAGAAGAGGAAAGGCCTGTATCTCCTATATAGGGGAATGCATAAAAAGCGCCTTTCGGGTTGAAGCACTCAAGTCCTATTCTGTTAAAGCCTTTTACGATAAAGTGCCTGCGCCGGTCATATTCCCGGACCATCCGCTCCATTTCCCCTTTTCCATTGCGAAGGGCTTCGATTGCTCCTACCTGGGCAGTTATGGGGGCACATAGCATGGAGTACTGGTGGATCATCATCATTGAATGGATAATATCCGGAGCTCCCATTGCAAAGCCGAGTCTGAGCCCTGTCATTGCATAAGCCTTGGAAAACCCGTTCAGCATGACAGTCCGATCCTTCATACCTTCAAGAGACGAGAACGGAACATGGGTGCCTTCATAAGTCAGGCATTCATAAACCTCGTCTGAGATTACAAATAAATCGTTTTCAACAACAAGATCAGCGATATCCTCCATTCCTTCCTGTTCCATAATTGCGCCTGTAGGGTTGTTAGGGAAGTTGAGGACGATTGCCTTGGTTTTACTGGTGATTGCAGGTTTCAGGGCTTCTGCAGTAAGGCTGAAATCATCGTTCCTGTGAGTAGAAACAATGACAGGTTTGCCCCCTGCCAGAATCACTGAAGGGACGTATGCCACATAGGAGGGCTGAACCACAATTACCTCATCTCCGGGATTGACCACGGCCCTGATTGCTATATCAAGAGCTTCGCTTACTCCTGTAGTAATCAGGATTTCGGATGCCGGATCATAGTCCAGGCCATAGCGCCTATAATAGGTTCTTGTAAGTTCGTCTCTGAGTTCCGGAAGTCCGGAGTTTGAGGTATATGAAGTCTGCCCCTTTTCTAGAGAGTGGATGCACATCTCACGAATGTGCCAGGGAGTGATGAAATCAGGCTCTCCTACACCAAGGGAAATTATATCCTCAAGTCCGGAAACCAGGTCAAAAAAACGGCGTATTCCTGATGGAGGGATACTTTTTACAGCTTCCGCAACGAATTTTGAAGGATCGCATGGAGGTCTCAAGCAAACACCCCTATAAAAAACTTTATTAGTTTGATAAAATATAAAATGTGATAAGATGGATCAGATCTTAATCGATATCCTCTTTAAAACGATACCGGGAGCCTCTTTATTGACTCTGGTTCGTGGAGGATTACCCCGTCTTCTTTATAGGTCTTCAGCACGAAATGAGTGGACGTGCTCTGGACCTGGTCAAGGGTGGCGATTTTTTCTGCCACAAAAAAAGCCACATCCTTCATTGACTTCCCCCGGACGGTAAGGGAGATGTCATAGTCTCCGGACAGAAGCCTGACAGACCTGACTTCCGGAAACTTATAGATCCTTTCTGCAATTGCCTGATAGCCCTGGTTACGCTCAAGAGTAACCTTCAACTCAATTACGGCGTAAACGTAGTTTTCCCCAACCAGGTCCCAATCAACTATGGTCTTGTAGTGCCGGATAACTCCTGTTTCTTCAAGCTTTGCGATCGTCTGGGAAATTTCCTGTGCAGACATTCCTGTCAGGGCTGCGATTTCTTCCGAACTTGCTCGGGCATCATTTTCAAGAATTTCCAATATATGTCGAATTATTTCGTCCATGTTGACCACCGGCACAAGGTTTAGGGAAATTGGCACAGAACCCCAGGTATGGGGTCAGGGCTCTCTTCAATTATTCAATTTATTCAATTAATACAGCGTTTACAACTCCATCCTGTCCGGGTCTGCTTGTAACTCTAGCAGTGCCCATAGGAGTCCTTATAACGGATCCTTTTGTCAGAATGTTACGCCTGACATAGTGCTTGTTTGCAGTGTTTTCAATTACAGTCTCAATGGGTGCAGTAACTGTCTTTCCGTCTTTAGGATTGGTCACGTTTGCAACGTTTGACTGGAGAAGCCTTACTTTCCTGTTGCCGCCCATAGTGTGAATGTTCTTTCTTTTTACATCGCTGATACGGGTATCTGCAGATTCGCGGCCCATTTCAAACTTGCGCTTTCCGCGGGCGGCATTAACCTTTCCACCGGTAACTTTTCTTCTGGAGCTGCCTTGCCATCTCATTATTAAAACCTCGTTATTGTATTGAAATTTAAGCCAAGATTTATACTTAACGTTATTTTTAGTATTACTTAAGCTGGTTTTTAATGGAACCTTAAATGATCCATATAGTAAATATCCTGTAATCTTGATCTAGTGATCCTTTTTCAGGGCATAAGCATACCTATCAGTAGCTTAATTGCTCTGCTAATATATTAATGTATTAACAGGAATGCTATAATTAGCATATTTGCTATGGACTTAGCAATACGAATAGAATCGTATAAGAACTTTGCGATCATGTTGCCAGAAAAACCTTAACTTCCGGACAGCACCTGCATACGGGTAACTGTAGCCGAAAAAGTGGCATTCGAAGACCATAAAGTTACCGGTCTAAAAAGAGGCACAAAAAGCTGGCCACAGAAAAATATATATGATGAATTAAATACAAAAGAAAGAGAAAAAGAGATTCAGGTACAGGCCAGAAGGGAAATCTCATATATCTCATTTATAATAGTGCATTGAAAACCCTTCCGACCCCGGATGACTATGCAGATTACAGGAGGATAAATAATGGTTTCTGAAATTTCACTCAATACCGTATGCGGACATACAACAAAAGTTATTGCTACAAAAGAAGGCAAAACCATCCATGTGCATATCAAAACCACCTGTGAAAAACTCCGGAAATGGGGCACACAGTTTGATATGGGCATGAAAGACCTTATGGGCGGCCCTGAGACTGTGCTTGCCCAGAAAATGGCTGAAGCTCCTCTCACCCCCACCTGCCTTGTCCCGGCTGCAGTAATGAATGCCTGCTGGCTCGAAAACGGTCTGATTTCTAAAAACCTTGCCCGGGAAATGGGAAAAATGGAGCTCATTTTTGACAAACTTGAGTGATTAGGTCTTAATGAGTGATTAGGTCTTAATGAGTGATTAGGTCTTAATGAGTGATTAGGTCTTAATGAGTGATTAGGTCTTAATTTATACTCATTCAGATTTAAAATTTAGAATTTTTGCCTCAAAAAATAAGGCAATAATTCAATATAATTATGAAAACTAAATCCTGATGATTATAAATCTTTATTTTCTGTCTGAGGCAGGAAGTTGAAATCAACAAAACTCTCAAAAAAATTAAGAGTACTGCGATAAAACGCCTCTCTAATTCAAAACTTAAGAATACTTATATTGAATATGGTTGTGTATTATTTAATCACAACTTATCAACCATGTGCATATAAAATATATATACAATTTTTTTGTTTCTTCCATTTAAAATTAATAAAGATTCATACCCGGAGTGATAAATATGGATTTAAAAGAAATCAACAATTATGGACAGGAAATGCTCGAATGCCTTAAACTCAAGACTTCTCCAGTTGCAGTGAAATTAATTCCAAAGGGAGAAAAGGTTCCGGAGGGAATTGAAAAAGTAGATGAGGCTATGAGACACTGTCAGCTTGTTGACAGAGTGAGAAGAACGGGAGAAGAATTTTATACTCTGGGAGAGGACCAGATGTGCAAAGGCGGAGCAGGTGCCATGGGCCTTGGAGCACTGCCCCCTAAAGTAGCCAGCGGAGAATTCTATTATAAAGGCTTAAAACAATTCAGTACCCAGGGTGCTGCAAGGCGTACCATTGAAATGGTGCCAACCCTGACTCCTAACTCTACAGAGGCTGTCCTGTATGCACCTCTTGAAAAGACCACATTCATGCCTGATGTTGTAGTGGTCATCTGTAACCCGAAGCAGATAATGCTGCTCACCCAGGCTTATATGTACAAAACCGGAGGCAGGCTTGAAGCCAGTTTCGCAGGCAAACAGAGCCTCTGTTCCGATGGTGTGGTGCAGGCATATAAAGAAGGTAAAATAGGAGTTACAGTCGGCTGCAGCGGCAGCAGAGCTTATACTGAGATCGCAGATGAAGAAATGATCATGGGAATCCCAGTTGAGCTCCTTCCAGATGTCATTGCCGGCCTCAGGATAATCTGCCCTAAATAATACTAAAACCCGCATATTTACTTCAGATGTAAATTCCTCCATGCTCAGCCCTTAATTGATAGTGGGGCAAGCCATTGATCAAATATGACATAACAGACACAATCTGTTTGTTATATCATATTTGAAAACCGTTCTTCGACTTCTGCTTCTGCTTTCAGTAACTGACCTCACTACTAATTTTTTTTCTGTTGGCCGAATCAACCTTTTTGATTTCGAGCGTAAATATTACACCTGATCTCAAGGTTCTGCCATCACGGAAAGACATATAAAATCTGTAACAAAACGCTCACTTTGAACTATAAAATCAATTAAAAACCATAGTTAGTCCGCTTGAGCGAGCGAAGCTCACTGCTAAAACCCATAGATTAGCCCTCTTGAGCGCAGCGAAAAGGGCAGCGTACTGCAGAGCCGCAACTC
>NZ_JJQY01000088.1:0-9782 GCF_000979295.1 Methanosarcina sp. 1.H.T.1A.1
GAGTCCGTCTCGTGGGCTCGGAGATGTGTATAAGAGACAGGTCCTATGGGACTCCTCTGGTAGCCCTGAAAATCCAGGAAAACCCCTGCAAGAAGCCCTAAAACATAGCCTGGAACTGTATATTTTATCAGCTCGGAGAATTCTTCCCCCTGTTCAGGGAATTCTTCTTCAGCAAGTTCTTCTTCAGCAAGTTCTTCTTCAGCAAGTTCTTCTTCAGCGGGTTCTTCATTTTCTTTGCCCATTCTTCCCCATCCTGAAACTTATATGTCCCCTATTCAGAATAATTTATTCCTGCATCGTTTAAAAAAAGGTGTCAAAAAACGGGAGTTGTGACAACTGAAGAAAAACCTCAGAAGCTACGGGATAGAAGTTAAAGAAGAAATTGGTCTAAAATAGGCAGTTATATAGGTAGTGCTGGAAACACATATAAACTGCCTTGCCAGATAGTTAGACTGGAGAATATATGAGAGTTCTTGAGTGCAGGACCATTGACATTGCCCCTACGATTTCGAGGTTGTTGAAAGTTCCTATGGTTCCGCCTTCGGGAAGGTCAATCCCTGAGGTCGAGAATTATGCAAAGGAAAGAAGCTGCAAAAAAGCAGTAATTATAGTAGTTGACAGCCTTGGATACTCCCTTTACAGGCACCTTTCTCCGACAATGAGGAACTTGCATGAGCTTGCCGAAAAAGGGCTCCTGTTTAAGTGCAGGTCTCCGGCAACCATCACATCCCCTGCAATTGCTTCAATCTTTACAGGCTACCTGCCCGAGGAGCATAATATTTACTCAACAGCGGACATCTATTCCGAAAGGTCAAAAGACCCGGAGAACCCCAGATTAAAAAGTATCATGGAATGGGCTTACAGGGCAGGGATGAAAACCTCAGCTGTAATCGAGTTGGAAGGCGCCGAGAGTTTCAGGGGGAGAATAAAGGACTTTTACGGGGTTCCGAACTCAGAAGATATACTTGATTATGACCGCCGGATAACAGAGTATGCTTTACAATCTCTCAGGGAAAAGCCTGACATCCTGGCCGTACATCTTAGAGCCCTTGACCGTTACTCTCACAGGGTAGAGACCTGGGACGAAATGAAAAAAGCCTCAAAAACCATCGATAAAAACCTTGAAGAGATCTTTCGGAATGCAGATAAAGGTACCATTTTCTTCATCTGCGGGGATCATGCTGTTCACGGGGGAAAAAAGTGGTTAAAAAATGCCACGCACGAAGAAATCAAAAACCATGAAGATAACTATGTTGCCCTGATCGTGGGCTGCTACTGATAATGCTATCCCCTTTATCAGGAGATAACTTTCACCTTCTTCTGCCTCTTTTCAGCACGGAAAGCATGAAAACTATCCCGGCAAGCCCGAGGAACGACGGAATCCAGGGGGCGATTCTCTTCTCCATTTCGGGTAAGGAATCCCCTACAGACCCTGGTAAGGAATCTCCTACAAAAGCTTCGATGTTTTTCTGAACCTTGAGAGTTTCGTTTTCCAGGGACAAGCCAGTTTCTGTAAGAATCTTTGAGCTGGCAGTGGAGATAACGGAATCTTTTATAGCCTCAAGTTCCTCCCTGTGGATAATCCTGGCATTTCCTGTCCCCTCGCCTCCGCCGTTAGCCTTTGATTCGGAGTTTTCAGTTACTTCTGCATCAATAAGATTATCAACATCGCCGGCTCCATCAGCAGTACCGCTTGCATCTCCTGCAATGGAATTTTCCAGACTACCTGTGTTTGCTTTACTGGAAATAAGTTCCAGGTCTCCTATGTCTTCTACTGCACCCGTATCTGTTTCATTAACAACATTAGGCCTATTGTTTTCATCAGAGATACTTCCTGCATTTACAGAATTTTCCGTACCATCCGAACTCCAGATACTTTTGGCAGCCTCAACCTCTTCCTCGCCAGCTTTCAGGACATTTACGACTACAGATGTCGAAGAGGTTCCGTTTTCGTTTGTAGCTGTTAGGAAAATTGTATAATTCCCGGGACAGCAGAAGGTATGCTCAGGTTCCGAACAGCAGGATGTCTTGCCATCCCCGAAGTTCCATGTAACACAATCTGCGTTCTCGGAAATGTCAACAAATTTTACGACAAGAGGAACATGGCCGCCTGTGGAATTATAAATGAATTGAGCTTTCGGAAGTATAGGGCCGGATTGTTCGGAAGCGTTTAGAACATTTATAGGCACAGATACTGAATAACTATCATTCTCGTTGCTGACAGTAAGAGAAACAACATAATCTCCCTCTATAGAATAAGTATGTTGGGGATTCGGAGAACTTGAGGTTTTACCGTCCCCGAAGTCCCACAATCTCGAGGTGGCATTTTCGGAAAAATCCTTGAACTTGACAGAGAGGGGGGCAGGGCCTTCTGTCACATCTGAAGTGAAACGTGCTTTTGGTAGTACCGGAGGTGTCTGAACATACTCCATTAAAGGCATGTAGTCTATACTGCCGGCTTCAGGGTTGACGGCATATGCAGCATCTCCTATTCCGTCTCCGTTTTCATCCGTTCCTTTATAATCACTCCAGTAATTGCCTGTGCTGCCATTCCAGACATTAAACTTATTATCCCTGGCATTTTCTGTGTTGTCAAAGTAATTGCCGCTGATAACATTATTCGAAGAAGCCACCAGTTTGATACCGCAGTCCAGGTTTGAATATACCATATTGTTGCTCAACCGGTTATTGCCGGATTCGAACAGGTAAATTCCTGCTTCCTGGTTTGAAATTTTGTTCCCGCTTATGATACAGTTTTCAGCCTTGTTAAGGAAAACTCCACATCGGCCTTTAGTTATCGAAAAATCGCTGATCTTTACATTATTGGCAACTATTTCAAACACGTAACTTCCGGTGGTCTCTCCAGCAATAAGGGTATTATCAGGATTTCTGGAGGCTGACTTTATGGTTAAATTATCTTTGTTAACGTAGATACTCTCATTAAATTCTCCGGATTCTACAAGGATAATATCTCCAGGAAATGCTGCATCTACTGCATCCTGTATGGATTCTCCCGGCCAAACACGAAATTCTGATGCCATTCCAGTATCCGAGACTAAAATCAGAATAAAAATTGCCAGTAAAAAGCAGGTTCGCCTGAAAGTTTGTGTTTGTGCCATTTCAGCCCCCATGGAGATACAGGAATTTTCTTAACAAGTTTTTATAAGGAAAGGATATAAAATTGTTGGTTTAATGAAATATTATGCAAAAGAAATTAAAATATGAACAAATAAAAAATTAAAATGAATACAAAGTATGAAGAATAGAAGTTAAAATAAAATTGCTTGCGCCCATACACCCGGTTTCTCAGAAATCGTTGAGTCTCTTTTGGCTAGATTTCCTTGATCTAAACTATTGAAACTCTACTTTCGGTTTCCTCTGCGATTCCTTAATATAGTGCTAAAGGAACACGAAGAAAAATTGATGAGGATTCACTTTATCCCCCAACCTGAAGCCGGAGTGTTTGTGACCCTCTGCGCTTTCGAAGTAATAAACTTGGAAATAAGAATTCATTTGAGAGATGCTTTTGAAAGAAACGAGCACCAAATTAGATCAGGAATTTTAAAATTTAATTTGAAGTCCTTTTGTGTAATTCTTGTGAAAAATAAACCCTGTTCAGTCGGAAATGAACTTTAAAATCTGTTTCCAAGGATTTTAGCCTTGTTTAAGATCCTATTGGAAATTACTGGCCTGTTCTTAGTTCCTGATTTTACAACTTTACCCACAAGTCTATATCCTCCATAATGCAGTACTTCGTTAACTGCCCTTATTGCTCCTCTACTCTCGGCTGCAATAAAGTTGAATGGCCACGGAGTGGTACAGGCAGTTACTATAACCGCTGGCTTTCCCGTTTGACGGGGGTAAGGCATCCCATTAGGTTTTTCCCCCATAAAAACTGGTACATTCCTATCAAATAAAAGCTTGAGCGGACCACTCATATTTCCCCAATGGGTTGGCGTGCCCACTATAAGACCATCAGCATCCCTTATTTTACGTCCGACTATATGGCCATCATCCTGTGGCAAGATACATTCCTTGTCTTGTCGGCACTTCATGCATGCAATACATGGCTTGATTTTAAGGTCATATACATTAATCCATTCAACCTCATGTCTATTAGAAATACCGTCAACAATACTTTTAAGAAGAGTAGCAACTGTTCCATTTTTATGTGGACTACCGTTTAAAACCAATATACGCATATTAACTCCTTTTGAGTCTGGTTAGCTTATTACTATTAAAGACCGTAATAAGTTAATACCATCTGGTTTTCCGCAGATGTATTTGTAATTTTGATATTTTTCTGGACACCGATTATTTACCTGGTCAAATAACATTAAATTTCACTTTTGTATAATAATTGTTAAACAATTCATTGGTTTTATATGCTGGTTTATATGGCCTATGAATGCTAATGTATATTAATTATAATTAGCAATGATTCTGGAAGAAAAATTTCCTACCAACATATTCCGTTAAGCCTGAATGGAACACAAAGGTTTTTAAGCAATTCTTCAAGTTAAATTCCCTAAATAAACCCAGCTGGAGTAGATTAAATTATGCAGGAAAAAATAAAGGAAATAGCATCTCGTGTCCGTGAACTTCGGGAACTGTCAGAGGTCTCGGTTGAAAAAATGGCAGAATCTCTGCAGGTTCCCAATGAGACCTACCAGAATTATGAAAGTGGAACTGAGGATATTCCGGCAAGTATCCTTTTTGAGATCGCACACAAGCTGCAGGTTGACATGGCTACACTTCTTACAGGAGAAGAGCCTCGCATGAATATTTTTACAGTCACGAGGGATGGAAAAGGGGTAAGTGTTGAGAGGAGAAAACAATACAAGTACCAGAACCTTGCCGAGAAGTTCATCCACAAAAAAGGAGAATTTTTCATCGTTACGGTTGAGCCCAAGCCTGAGGGCACCAAACCCGGAACAAACTCCCACCCCGGACAGGAATTCAATTATGTGCTTGAGGGAAGCCTGAAGGTCTACATCCACCATAATGAGATCACTCTTAATGAAGGTGACTCCATTTATTTTGATTCCAATTATGAACATGCCATGGAAGCGCTGGGAGGAGAACCCGCTAAGTTCCTGGCAGTTATTATGTAACCTGGATTAAATGTAACCCGGATTAAAGCATACCTGAATAATTCATGCAAAATCCGCATAAAAAATTCGAGATACAGGAAAAAACTCAGAGAGTTTTTTGAAACTTAAATTCAGCCTCCTGAAGCCTGAATAACTATCTAAAACGTAGAAAAATATCAAATAAAACGGGTGTCCAGAATGACTTCCTTGCTGAGCCAATTTGTTTCCAAAACCGATTTTGAATCCTATGAGGATTTCCAGGAAAATTTCAAAATCCTGGTTCCTGAAAACTTCAACTTTGCCTATGATGTGGTCGATGCCTATGCAAGAGATTCTCCTGAGAAACTTGCTATGATCTGGTGTGATGACAATGGGGAAGAGAGAAGCTTTACTTTTAAAGACCTGAAGTACTACAGCGATAAGGCTGCAAATTTCTTTGCAAAACACGGCATCGGAAAAGGCGACTATGTAATGCTGACCTTAAAGAGCCGTTATGAATTCTGGTACTGCATCCTGGCCCTTCATAAACTCGGGGCTATTACTGTTCCTGCAACCCACATGCTGAAAACCCGGGACATCGTATACAGGATCGAAAAAGCCGAATTAAAGATGATTGTCTGTATATCAGAGGATTATGTCCCTGAACAGGTTGATGAAGCCCATTTAGAATGTGGGGATATCCCGCTCAAAAAAGCCGTTGTAGGAGGGGAAGCACGGGAGGGCTGGATTGATTTCAGAAAGGAGCTTGAGGAAGCTTCCCCGGTTTTCGAACGCCCGACAGGCGAGGCTGCGACAAAGAAAGAAGACATCTGCCTTGCCTACTTCTCCTCCGGGACCGCTGGTTTTCCAAAAATGGTAGAACATGACAACACCTACCCCCTCGGACATATCCTGACCGCAAAATACTGGCAGAATGTGGAGGATGACGGGCTGCATTACACCGTTGCAGACAGCGGCTGGGGTAAATGCGTCTGGGGCAAGCTCTACGGACAGTGGATAGCCGGCTGCGCGGTCTTTGTCTATGACTATGACCGGTTTGAAGCTAAAAACATGCTTGAAAAAGCCTCCAGGTATGGAGTCACGACCTTCTGCGCCCCTCCCACAATCTACCGCTTCCTGATAAAAGAAGACCTCACCCATTATGACTTCAGTACTCTGCAATATGCAGTCGTTGCAGGCGAACCCCTCAACCCGGAAGTCTTTAACCGCTTCCTTGAATTCACCGGAATTAAACTTATGGAAGGGTTCGGGCAGACTGAAACCGTTGTTACCATTGCGACCTTCCCCTGGATGGAACCAAAACCCGGGTCTATCGGAAAGCCCACTCCCGGGTTTAAGATTGAACTTATGGACAGGGAAGGCAGGCTCTGCGATGTTGGAGAAGAAGGAGAAATCGTAATCAACACAAAGGACGGAAAACCTGTCGGGCTCTTTGCACACTATGGGAAAGACCCAGGAAGGACGGCGGAAACCTGGCACGACGGCTACTACCATACTGGAGATATGGGCTGGATGGATGAAGACGGATACCTGTGGTTTGTGGGAAGGGCTGACGACATCATCAAGACCTCAGGATACAAGGTCGGGCCCTTTGAAGTGGAAAGCGCCCTTATCCAGCACCCTGCTGTGCTTGAGTGTGCAATCACGGGAGTTCCGGACCCGATCAGAGGTCAGGTCATCAAGGCGACAATTGTGCTGACAAAGGACTACACGCCGAGTGAAGCCCTTAAGAAAGAGCTGCAGAAACACGTAAAAAATGTCACGGCTCCTTATAAGTATCCCCGGATTGTGGAATTCGTCCCCGAACTCCCGAAGACCATCAGCGGGAAAATCCGCAGGGTCGAAATCCGTGATCAGGATCAAAAACAATAAAAAATAAAAAATGATATATACAGCAGGAATACAGTTCAAATTTAAAAATCAAAGGAATATTCCCGACTGAAGATATACTCTGCCAGAAAAAGAGCAAAACGAAAGGAAAGAAATAAGTACCTTAACCTTTTCCTGAAAAGTTTGTTCAAAGAAGAGATCGATCGGATTTACTCTCTTACAGATACTGTAATTCATACAGATACTGTAATTCATACAGATACTGTAATTCATACAGATATTGTAATTCAAGATTATACTATAATTAAAACAGAAGAGAATTCAAGAACATATAAGAATTCAGAAAGCCCCTTAAAAATGATAGGCTCTCCTGTCTGCCATAAAATACCGGCTGGAGAAAAACAGGGACTGGAAGAATAGAGTGAGGATTCTATATGGAAAAAAATGATAAAAAAGAACCGTACCCTGTTATCAACATTCTGGAGTGCAAGGCCTGTGGGCGCTGCCTTCTTGCCTGCCCGAAGGAAGTGCTTTTCATGAGTGAGGACCTGAACGCGCGGGGTTACCACTACGTAGAGTATAAAGGAGAAGGCTGCTCAGGCTGTGCAAGCTGCTACTATACCTGCCCTGAACCCCTGGCACTGGAAATCCATATTCCCCTGAAAAAGGAGGAAGCCGAATAAGGCAGGATAAGGAGGAAAAAAGATGGTAACACAACTCATAAAAGGCAACTCCGCAGTAATCGTCGGCGCACTCTACGCTGGCTGTGACTGTTTCTTTGGATACCCCATTACTCCGGCAAGTGAGATCCTGCACGATGCTTCCAGTTACTTCCCTAAAATTGGCAGGAAATTTGTTCAGGCCGAGTCTGAGGAAGCTGCAATCAACATGGTCTACGGAGGAGCATCTGCCGGACACAGAGTCATGACATCCTCTTCAGGGCCTGGAATCAGCCTGATGCAGGAGGGAGTTTCTTACCTTGCAGGTGCAGAACTGCCCTGTGTGCTCGTGGACGTTATGCGGGCAGGGCCAGGGCTCGGGAACATCGGGCCTGAACAGGCCGACTACAACCAGGTCGTAAAAGGTGGAGGGCACGGAAATTACAGGACCATTGTACTTGCCCCTAATTCCGTGCAGGAGATGTGCGACTTTACCATGAAAGCCTTTGAGCTGGCTTTCAAGTACAGGAACCCTGCAGTCGTGCTTGCTGACGGAGTGCTCGGGCAGATGATCGAGTCCCTGAAGTTCCCTGAAAAAGCCCTTGTCCCGAAAACCGACACCAGCTGGGCAGTCAACGGTACAGCAGAAACCAGGGCTAACCTGATAACCTCAATCTTCCTGGACTTCAATGAACTCGGAAAGTTCAATGAGAAGCTGCAGGCAAAGTACGAGCTGATAAAGCAAAACGAGGTAGACTACGAGGAATACATGACCGAAGATGCCTCAATTGTGCTCGTCTCTTACGGCATAAGCAGCAGGATCTGCAGGTCAGCCGTAGACCTTGCCAGGCAGGAAGGAATAAAAGTAGGGCTTTTCAGGCCAAAGACTCTTTTCCCGTTCCCGGAGGCGCAGTTGAAAGCCCTTGCAGATAAGGGATGTTCCTTTATCTCTGTGGAAATGAGCAATGGACAGATGATAGACGATGTCAGGCTTGCTATCGGCTGCTCACAGCCTGTGGAACTGGTAAACCGCATGGGAGGAAACCTGATTACCCTCGACCAGATTATGGACAAAATCAGAAAGGTTGCAGGGGAGGCATAAAAATGGCAGTCGAAATCATTAACGGAGAAAAGGTTATCAGAAGGCCAAAAGCCCTGTACCCGGAATACCCCCGCAAAGGAGGGGCCGCTCCAACAGCCACCCACTATTGCCCTGGCTGCGGACACGGGGTTTTGCACAAGCTCATCGCTGAAGCGATTGACGACCTGGGAATCCAGGACAGGACAGTTATGATCAGTCCTGTGGGCTGTGCAGTCTTTGCTTATTATTACTTTGATGCAGGCAATATCCAGGTTGCCCACGGCCGTGCCCCTGCAGTAGGGACAGGCGTCTCAAGGGCTGAAGAAAATGCTGTGGTTATTTCCTACCAGGGCGACGGGGATCTTGCTTCAATCGGCCTGAATGAAACTCTGCAGGCTGCAAACAGGGGAGAAAAGCTGGCAGTCTTTTTCGTAAATAACACAGTCTACGGCATGACAGGCGGGCAGATGGCTCCTACAACCCTTATAGGGGAAAAGACCACCACCAGCCCTGAAGGCCGTGACCCCCGCTTTGCAGGCTACCCACTGCACATGTGTGAACTCATATCCAACCTGAAAGCCCCGGTATTCATCGAAAGGGTCTCGGTCTCGGACATTTCCCATATAAGGAAAGCCAGAAAGGCTATCAGGAAAGCTATGGAGATCCAGCGCGATGGCAAAGGCTATGCCTTTGTGGAAGTCCTTGCCGCCTGCCCGACAAATCTAAAGATGGATGCCGAACAGGCTATAAAGTTCATCAACGAAGAAATGGAACCGGAATTCCCGCTCAAGAACTTCAGGGATAACTCCGCAGAAGCCGAAACCCTCCACAGGGGCGTAAGCGACTTCACAACGGAGACCCTGGAAAAACTTTACGGGATTGAATCAGGAGCCGAGGAAAAACCCCTGAGAGCAGACTTTGCTCCGATCCAGACCAAGATCGCAGGTTTCGGAGGACAGGGCGTCCTGAGTATGGGAATCATACTCGCCCAGGCTGGGGTCAAGGCAAACCTTAACGCTTCGTGGTTCCCTTCCTATGGTCCGGAACAGCGCGGAGGGACCTCAAATTGTTCGGTTGTGATTTCAGGCCAGTCCATAGGTTCTCCTACGGTCTACACCC
>NZ_JJQY01000110.1:0-9596 GCF_000979295.1 Methanosarcina sp. 1.H.T.1A.1
GTTGAACTGCTTCCGTCTCCGAAGTCCCATTCAACAGACTCAGCATACTGAGACTCATCAGTGAACTGGACTGTCAGCGGGAAGGTACCCTCAGTAACATTGGCACTGAAGTCAGGAACAGGAGGAATTGTAACATTAATACAGTCTTCAACGGTTTTAGTCACTGAAGTTCCATTTCCAGTTGCAATTAACGAAACAGTATACAGACCAGCTTCAGAATAAGTATGAACGGGATTCAGGTCAGTTGAACTGCTTCCATCTCCGAAGTTCCATTCTACGGTTTCAGCGTATTGTGATTCGTCAGTGAACTGAACTGATAGAGGGAAAGTACCGTCAGTAACATTGGTACTGAAATTGGGAATTGGCAGCGCTTGCACGAATATATAATCTTCCCGGACAGATGTATTGGAGCTGCCTACCGAATTATTCACTGTTAGTGATACAGTATGATATCCGGGCTCAAAATATGTGTGTGTGGAGTTTTGAAGCTCCGAACTGTTTCCGTCTCCAAAGTCCCAGCTCCATGATGCTGCATTTTCGGACCTGTCATAAAAACTCACAGTAAGGGGCTGGACTCCCAGGGTCACGTTGGAATCAAAATTTGCCACAGGAAGAAGCAAAGGAGCGGTCCATTCGACACTTGCCTGATTTGACGTGACGGTCTCGCCTGCGGTGTTCACAAAGCTTGCTTCTATAAGGTCAGTACCCGTGGAAGTCCCGGAATAGCTGAAATTAGCCCGCCCGGCTGCATCCGTTGTAACAGAGTTGCTCTGGCCTGCATTCGGGCCTGAAACAACTGAGAAATTGACCTCTTTTCCCTCGAGAGGATTTCCGTCATCGTCCTGCACCACAGAGGCGAGGGTATATTGAGACCCGACAGAAACGTTTCCGGAAGCAGGAGACAGGAGAATCCCTTCGCCTACCATCGCAGTAGTTGATTTTAGGAAAAAGTATGAAAAGAAGATATTGTCATCCGTAGAAGGGTTCTGAGTAAAGACCGAGATGTCGGTATCCCCGTTGTTTACGAAAGGCAGAAGGTTGTAGAGTTCGTCATCGGTCCGTTGATTGATCGGGGCTGCTAATGGGTCCGAAGGATTTTCAATGCTGTCGTCCAGTCCTCCTACAGTCAAAAGCGCGCCGTTACCACTGTATCCATCATCTTCCCCTCCGGCCGAACTGGTAACCCTTACCCCATTTACATCAACATTACTGACCTGGCTACCCCCGCTAGCCTGGTAACTGAAAGATATGCCAAGTCCCATATTAACCATTAAATTCGCATTACCTTTATTGATGGGGTCCCCAAGCTTGATGCTGAAGGTATCCCCTGTTGGATCCTGACAACCAAACAGCAGTATAACTGTATTATCTTCCACCTGGTTAGGGTCCTTAAATATTACTACTAAGACTTCTCCGTCAGAATAAGATGCGCTGGTTTCTTTAATGGTGAAGCCAATTCTCCCTGCAGGAGCTACATCAACTACAGGTTTAACAAACGATGTAACATCTGCCCAATAGTTATGGCAGGTCGAACTGGTTGCAGTACTATTCCACACGACTGTATTCCCATTAATCAGAACGCTTCCTTCAGGGATCTGACTACCCCACGCTCCAGCAGCGATAAGATAAGCACTTTTTACAGTAGCGCCCGTAGGTTTTTCCACCTGAATAATCCCACTGCCGTCGGTGCCAAGCCCATCCACGGAGAGACTAATTTTCCCTGTCTCCGTGACCATTGGCTGCAAAGAAGTGCCAGCCGAGTCTGCCCCGACAAGTGTGTGGGGAATTTTCAGAATAGAATCTTTTTCCAGGGCAATGCCCGGGGTCATTTCATTTTCTGCACTTACCTGTAGAGGAAATGAAGAGAACAGAATAAAAGCTGCAAATAAAATAGAAATGGCTTTTACAAGAGTTCCGGATTCGGATTTCATTTTTCACACCTAAAATCGTTTTCAAAGTAAATGTGTTACAGTTAAAGAGCAAGGTTTGGCTAACAAATATAAGACGGGATGAAAATTTCAGAAAAATATATTAGATAACCAGAGAAATTAATAGTTAAATACAATTCCAAAATATTTGAATGATTATATTAAATTTTTAAATAAGTATGAGACTTAATAATATAAAAAAGTTAAGTTTAAAAACATAACAATTAGAATAAAAAATGATGATGAATAAGCCTGCATAAGCCGTTATTCAGAAAAGAAAAAATATAGAGATTCATATGAATCAATCTTCCGCAGAAGTCCACAAAAATGAGGGATAAAGTACTAAAAAATTTGTAAATTAGAACACCCTTATGTACAAAAGATAGAAAAAATATTACATATGTTATAAAAAAATAATTAAGTGAGTGTAAGAAACTGCTTACCCTTTATCAGCTTCAAAAAAGAGAATACTCAATTACTCAATAATACTCAAATAGCCAATAATTAAAGAAAGTAGAATCCTGAAAAATGCATTTAAAATATTGAAAAAGTGGCTTTTAATGTGTTTATCAGGTTGAATATTTCCAGATACCAAAAAGCACATTGTATTAGAAAAAGAGTCAAGTGACAGAAAAAGAGTCAAGTGCCCGGAGCGTGACTCGAACACGCGACCTCCAGATATCTCAGGAGATTAAAGACGCCTCATATAAAGTCCCTATGAGTCTGGCGCCCCAACCGACTAGGCTATCCGGGCTTGCAACACACAAATGTATTAACATATATTAAAGGGTAACGATCGGAATTGGGGAAAATGGGGTTTTTCATTATTTTTGATGTGAAAAATATAACTCAAGAATGGAAAAGATAAAATGGTCAGTTCTCAGAACACATGAAGAGCATCAGTGAACACGTTATGTTAGAGGTGACATAATAGGGTAATATATAATAAAAGGAAATTATCTGGATATAGCCTATATAACGATTAAAAATATAATTAATAAGTGATATATAAGCTTTCAGGACGATTTTTAAAAACAGGGAAAGCAGGAAAGAGCGCCCGTCAGGGACTTGATCAATTATATCCAAACACATAGGCTGTAAATAGATGTAAATCTGGATGAATATATATAAATCATATAATTATAATGAATGATCGAAATAGACCTTCAGTCAAAGGAGCTGCCCGGAAGGTTCCATTTTCCATGCCGGTAAATCCTTTAAAAAATCACTATCAGAAGGAATTAGTTCCGATTACACTTTCGAGAAGTTAAGTCTTCAATAAATCAGCTCCAACAATACTATTTACTAAATAGTTAATTCAGGGCATTTAATTCCAAACTGAGCTCTCCCAATTTCCCATTGACTCCAAAACTAAAATCTCTCGAGACAGTCCCCGACCTCAGATTAACCATCAGTCCTGAGCAAGGCACCTGAGTTTTCAGGCCGAAAAGGTGTTAGAAAGTAGAGAATTTGGGATTGACACTTAAAAAATTGACACTTAAAAAATTGATTCAGCTTATTGAGATACCTGGATTATATCCCAGATGAGGAATTTCCATGAAAATAAAAGCAAATCTCATATCCGGAAGGACCGCCGACCAGGGCGCACATCTGGAAGCAAAAACACACAAAGGTTATTTTGATGCCTGTGCTTACTGCGAACTGAACTCCGCAGACCTTGAGAGGCTGAGTGCCTCTGAGGGAGACAGCCTGAAGGTTACCACCGAGTTTGGGGAAGTGGTGGTATTTGCAAAGGCAAATGAAGGGAATCCAGATGGCCTTGCCTTTATCCCTATGGGTCCCTGGGCAAATGCAGTGCTGAGCCCTGACACACATGGCTGCGGGATGCCAGGATTCAAAGGTATCCCTGCGGAAATAGAGGTCACGGATGAAAAGCCTCTGGACATGAAGTCCCTGATGAAGAAGTATTTAGAAGATTAAAAGTCCCCTGAAACGAGAAATTCACATTTTCATCCAGGTCCGGAGAAACTGGAAAAATTCGGAGGAAAAAATATGCCAGTAATTAAAGACGCAGTATGTTCCCTCTGCGGGTCCCTCTGCGACGATATCACAGTCACTGTTGAAGATAATAAGATTACAAAAATAGAAAATGCCTGCATTCTCGGGCACAGCAAGTTTGTCGGCATGTTCGAGCATGACAGAATAGAAACCCCGATGATCAGAAAAGATGGGGAACTTGTGCCTGTCTCCTATGAGGAGGCAATCGAAGCTGCCGCAAAAATCCTGGTAAATTCCAGGAGGACACTTTCCTACGGCTGGTGCTCTACCTCCTGTGAGGCGATCAGCGGAGCAATTAAGCTTGCCGAAGAAACCGGTTCAGTCATAGATTCTACAGCAAATGTCTGCCACGGGCCATCAGCCCTTGCTGCCCAGGAGAAAGGGTCTCCTTCAGCCTCCCTTGGAGTAATAAAGAACAGGGCAGATGTAACCGTCTTCTGGGGCTGCAACCCTGTGCATGCGCACCCCAGGCATATGTCCCGTTACTCAAGCTTCTCAAAAGGCTTCTTTACCGAGAAAGGACGGAAAGCCAGGACAATGGTAGTTATTGATGTCAGAAAAACTGACACTGCAAAACTCGCTGATAAATATGTGGAAATTGAACAGGGCTCAGACCTGCTCCTTGTAACTGCTCTCCGCTCAATCGTAAACGGGCATGAGGATGTCATTCCGGAAACCGTTGCAGGTGTTCCTAAGGCTGAAATCATTGAGCTTGCAGAAACTCTGAAGAACGCAAAGTTTGTCTGTATTTTCTTCGGTATGGGGGTCACCCAGTCCAGATCAAAGTACAAGAACGGAGATGCCGTGTCTTCCCTCATTTCAGACCTTAACCAGCACACAAAAGCCGTAATGATCGGAATGCGTGGACACTATAACGTTACCGGTTTCGGGCAGGTAGCAACCTGGGAGACAGGTTTCCCGATGGCGATCGACTTTGCAAAAGGATATCCCTATTACAACCCCGGAGAAACCGGAGCAAACGACCTGCTTGTGCGTGAAGAGCCGGACGCTGCAATTATAGCTGCAGCTGATGCCGGAGCCCACTTCCCCCAAAAAGCAGTCAGGCACCTTGCAAGGATTCCTGTAATCCAGATTGACCCGTATGCCAACCCTACAACCGAACTTGCAGATGTGGTGATCCCATCGGCAATTGTGGGAATCGAAGCAGAAGGGACAGCTTACCGTATGGACGCAATTTCCCTCCGCATGAAGAAATTGATTGATTCAGAATTCAAGACCGACGAAGAAATCGTAAAAGACCTGACTACAAAGGTCAGGGAACTGAAGAGAGGTGCATAAGATGTCGGAAATCCTGATTAAAAACGCCAGCGTCTGTGATCCGGCGCAGGGAATTAACTGCGAGACTATGGACATCTGCATCAGAGACGGCAAGATAGTAGACAGTGTCTCTGGAAATGCGAAGGTTATCGATGCAGAAGGCAAGCTTACCATGGCAGGGGGCTTTGATGGGCACACCCACAGTGCAGGTAAAATTAACGTGGGCCGCTTCATGAACCCCAATGATGCAAGGAAAAACCTTGTACCCGGACTTTCGGGCCAGGTTGCACGCACTGAAAAGACCAGAGCGCAGGTTGGGTACAACACCCCAAACACTTACGCAATCGGGTACAGGTATGCAAAACTCGGGTACACAACTATCTGTGAGGCTGCAATCCCCCTTCTTTCTGCAAGGCACACCCATGAGGAATTTAAGGAAATCCCTATCCTCGACAAAATGGGACTCTCACTCTTCGGAAGCAACTGGCAGGTAATGGAATACATCAGGGACAAAGAACCTGAAAAACTCGCAGCCTATATTGCCTGGGGCCTGAAAGCCTCAAGAGGCTACGGAGTAAAGATTGTAAACCCCGGAGGCGGAGAAGCCTGGGGCTGGGGCAAGAACGTAAGCGGACTCTATGACCCCGTCCCGAACTTTGATGTAACCCCTGCAGAGATTCTCATGGGCCTTGTAGAAGCCAACGAGCGCCTGCAGCTCCCTCACTCCGTACATGTGCACTGCAACAACCTTGGAAAGCCCGGAAACTATGCAACCACCATAGAGACCATGAAGCTTTTTGAAAAGGTAAAGCCAAGCAGGGACAGACAGTCTCTCCACGTTACTCACGTGCAGTTCAACGCCTATGCAGGCACTTCCTGGAGGGACTTTGAGACAGGGGCCCCAATGGTTTCAGATTACATTAACGGGGCAGACCACCTGACTTTCGACCTTGGACAGGTCATCTTTGGCCCTGCAGTGACCATGACTGCAGACGGACCTGTAGAATACGCAAACTCAAGGATGCTGCATGAGAAGTGGAGCAACCAGGATGTCGAACTTGAAGACGCGTCCGGTGTAGTGCCCCTCTTCTATTCCCCAAAAAGCTTCGTAAATGCAGTTCAGTGGGCTATCGGGCTTGAGCTTGCTCTGCTCGTAAAAGACCCCTGGAAAGTCATGTTCACAACAGACAGCCCTAACGGCGGCTCTTTCGTGAACTATCCTGAAGCCTTCACCTACCTGATGAGTGCAAAGAGAAGAGCAGAGGTTATCTCAGGCTTCTCCAAGATGGCTCTTGACAGGATGGTGCTGCCGGGAATCGACAGAGAATTGGACTTCTACGAACTTGCTGTCATGACAAGGAGCATCCAGTCAAAGATATACAGCAGGCCCGAGAAAGGAAACCTGAAAGTAGGGTCAGATGCAGATATTGCAATCTATGACATCCTCCCAGGCCAGATTGACCCGACTACAGAGTACGAAAAAGTTAAGAAAGCTTTCTCAGGTACCGCATATACCCTGAAAGACGGGCTGGTCGTTGTAAAAGACGGAGAAATCGAAGACACCCCGAAAGGAAGGACTTACTGGGTGAATGCGAAGGTCCCTGCAAACATAGACAGCTCCATGCAGAAAGATATAGACCTCAAGTTCAAGAAATACTACACTGTGAGCAAATCCAATTACATGGTTGAGGATATGTACCTCCATAAGCCTGTTGAGATCGGCACAGAAGGGGTGTTCTAAATGCAGGTTGTAAAACTTTCCCTCAAAAAAGCAAATAAAATCCCCATTGAAGCCGATAATGTAAACCCTGACAACTTTGCGGGCAAGACCACGGAAGAGATAAAAGCGATTCCTGTCTTGTACGGAAACGGACAGTGTCCCCTCGGAGACTTCTTCAATGTAGAGGTAGAAGGCAGCGACTCCGTGGAAAACACAAAGATAGTTTTCGAAGGCGATGTCTCCAGGGTAAAGCGAATCGGGCAGAACATGAGCGCCGGAGAGATCGAGATAAACGGCAACGTGGACATGCACTGCGGCTCTGGCATGAAGGGCGGAAAGGTCGTAATCAATGGCGATGCTGACAGCTGGCTCGGCTGCGAGATGGCAGGCGGAGAGATTATTCTCAACGGAAACGCTTCCTATTACGTGGGCGCAGGTTACCGTGGAGAGTCCTGCGGCATGCGCGGAGGAAAGATTACCGTCAATGGCAATACGAAGGACTACCTCGGAGAACACATGTGCGGAGGAGAGATCCTCGTAAAAGGCGATGTAGGGCTCCTTCCCGCAATCTCAAACAACGGCGGGAAAATAGTCATTGAAGGCAAAGCAACCATGCCTGCAAGCGAAATGAAGAACGGTACAGTCATCATCAACGGTGAGGTATCCGATCTGCTTCCCTCTTACAAAGAAGAAGGGACAGAAGAAGTCGAAGGCGTTACATACCGCAAGTTTGTAGGTGATGTTAACGTTGGTGGAAAAGGCATTTTGCTTATAAAGTGAACGACTTAAAATAAATGTATGGCGGATAAGAGACCGAAGTATAATAGACTCTGCGGAGTTTCTTTCTTATCCGCTTTACTACTCTTTTTGTACTCCCTGGTTAATTGGGTTGGTATTATTCCGAAATGGCCTTTTGTTGTATCTCCTTTTCCTTCTTTCCACGCGTCGCACCCTGCTTGAGCCCGCCTGCGTGCCGTAGATAAAAACAAAAGCATTAGGCATGCTGGAAACCTGATGCCAGATATCAATTGTGTATATCAACTGAGTATACAACTGTGTAGTTAGGGATGCCCGTTCTTTTTGCCTACCCGAATTGCGACTCGCCCGAATTGTGACTCGGGATCACAGGAAATCAGAGATTTCCTGGGAGTTGCGATGTAATCGCAACAGTACGCGGTTCTTTTCGCTGCGCTCAAGAGGACTAATTTATGAGTTTTAGCAGTGAGCTCGCTTAAGAGAGCTAATACGGACTAAGGAAAAAGAAATAAGAAAAAAGAAAGGAAAAAAGCTGAAAGGTGTCAGCTTTACTGAAAGAAATCAGTATCCTGTTGCTTCTGCCAGCTGCCTGATAGAAGCTTCTTCAGCAGTATTTCCGAAAACTTTTATCACATAATTTTCATTGCTCCAGATATAGGAGTATCTGGGAACAGTTTCTCCTCCGGATGTGATGTAATTGGTGATTTTCACAGCGGAGTGCCCGTTAAAGGACTCATCCGTAAAAGGGGAGCCTTCACTTAATGGGGGGAAGGAAGCCTTGTATGCAGTGATGAGATTATTTGCAGATTCCTCATCTTCAAGCTCGATCACATCTATATAATAGTCAGTTTCGTTAGAGTCTTTGTAGATCCCTTCGGAGCCGTTAAGGACCCCTGAGACATTTTCAGCTTTGTAATCACTTTTAATTTCATCTGTGGAGAGCGGAAGGGTATCAACATACTCAAAGCCTGCAGGAAGGGTTTCAAGCGTGCTTATTCCAGCTGTATCTTCATCAGAAATTGCGTTTGTTTCCGGATTGTCCGAATCTGTCCCGTTAACTGCAGGGGTGTTGTTATCCACGCAGCCTGAAAACGCGATCATCAAAACCGCAAACACAGATATTAAAGCTATACTTTTTTTCATGGGATTTCACCTTGATCCGTAAAACCCTGAAAAACCGGGTGGTTTAAAGAATCAGGATTTCAGAATTAAAAAGATCGTCAGAACTAAGAAGTCTGCAAATAAAAAGTTATCTGCAAAAATAAACCAAAAAAGGATTTGAAAGAGAGAAGGGCAAGGAAAACCCTTCACTCAGAATTTAGTTGTTCCTCCTGAAGAGGTAGACGACTGCAAGGAATCCGACAAGGCCAAGGAAAACTCCAAATCCAGGAGCACCTTCTTCTGCCGGGGTTGTTTCGCCCTCTACGGGTTCAGTTTCTCCTGCAGTTGCTTCCTCAGTTGGTTCTTCAGTTACACCCTCGCCTGGAGTTTCAGTTACGTCCTCATCAGGTTGGGTTACTTCCTCTCCGATTTCGGTTTCATTATATCCAGGAAGTCCCACGGTTTCGTTTCCTACACCGAGAATCCTCACAACGAATGGGAAGTACCTGAGTTCATTGACAGGAGTGTCACCTATTTTGAAAAACATGCCTTCAGCGATTTCCTCTTCGGAGTCCAGGGTCAGGGTGAAGGTATCCTCATTGCTGATCGTGAGGGTTGGACCGTTGATGGAAACGTCGTCGAGGTTACCAAATTCGTCGTCAGATTCGATGGTCATTGCGTTTGCGTAGTCAATGAGCCAGAGACCTTCGATCTGGGCAATGCTGTCAACTGCGCCCTGGAAGACCTGGTTGACATGCACTCTCAGGACAACAACATCGTCTTCGTCCTGGATG
>NZ_JJQY01000146.1:0-9281 GCF_000979295.1 Methanosarcina sp. 1.H.T.1A.1
ACCCGGAAAGACCTGTTTACTGCAGGGATTGTCTTCCTAACCACAGGACACCCAGAGAAAACAGATACTAAGTGTTATTTGTGTAACTGAGTTTACATTGACACTTAACTGAGTTACATCAACACTTATTTATTTTCCACTTTTTTTAAATATACCTCAGACCCGGAATATACTTTTTCTTAACTTCTGATCTTTTGCATCTGTGAATATTTGCAGCTTTAGAAGGGGCCCTTTGCAGGGCTGATTAGTTTTGCTTAATCTATAAGTCTCCATTGGGGGCTTTTTTAACTTCATCAACACTTTTTTTCTTGCGGTGGCTGTTTCGAATTGAAGTGAAATTTTTCAAGTGAATTATGGATTAGGGAAAATCGTAAGAAAATGAGTCGCTGAATTCAAAATTAAAGTTCCTCCTTATCCTTTTCAAATCAATTAACATCTTTTTTCGCTCGGTGGTCTGCCTCAATCTTCCCCAAATCCTTTTTCTAAAAGGGGACACAAAACCCGTGATTTTTGCAGCTTTAGAAGGAGCACTTATCGACCTGGCTACACCTTCCCGAACGCAAATATCTTCACTATTGATTATGTTATAACTATCAGTTTAAGTTTTAATTCTTTAACCTGATTATAGAATTTTCTTGCTCTGAGTACTTTTCCAAATTTCCTTTTGACAACAGAGGACGTTGTCTCCACTATATCCCGTTTATTGTATTTGATTTTGTCAAAGCTTAAATGCAACTTTTTTCTATATTTTCCCTTCACTTTCTTTCTCTTTAATATATAATTGAGTCTGCTTTGTGGGGACATTAAAATAAGGAGCACTTTTACAATCCAAATTTTGTGGCTTTGTAGAAACCCATCTATGCCAGCTTCAAGAGGCCAAAAATAGATATAATGATACCGGGACATTCAGTTAAAATTAATTAAGACTGGTCATTTCGGAGGATTTCTATAAAGCCAATAAAAGAAAGATTATTATCTTAGAGTTTACAATTATTTTGTGTAGTTCGGGGGAATCTTATTCATCCAGTCATTTTTATAGTCGCACTTATAGTCGCACTTATAGTCGTACTTATAATCGCACTTATAATCGCACTTATAGTCGCATTCGGTTATGATAACCAGCTTAACCCGAAAAAACTCTTACTTCAATGAATTGCTATATTATCGTAATAAAAACCTGTCAAATTTCAAGTTTTTTCAAAATTCTCAACAAATTTAATTATCCATATATTAAGGGGTCTAAAATGAAAGGAACGAAATGTAATAAAATATTTAGGGGGCAAACCTTCAATAAAACTTTGGGGGTAACAGTACTTGCTTTTTTAATGTTGGTGAGTATCGCAGGCGCCTCGCCATTTGCATACATTGCAAATGAAGAGAGTAACAGTATCTCTGTAATCGACACAACCACAAACAAAGTTACAGCTACGATATCTGTAGGATCTAATCCTATTGGAGTTGCAATTAATCCAAGTGGAACAAAGGTATACGTGGTAAATTCTCATAGCAATGATGTATCTATAATTGACACGGCAACAAATACTGTTAAAGCCACGGTGCCTGTAGGACGTTCTCCTCAAGGGGTTGCAATCAGCTCGAATGGAAAGAAACTATATGTGGCAAACAGGGTCAGTAACACTATCTCTGTAATTGATACTGCCATAAATACTGTTGCAAGTACAGTGACTGTAGGAAAATCTCCTGCGGGAGTAGCGGTAAGTCCGGATGGAAAAAAAGCATATGTGACAAACGAAGGCGACAACACTGTCTCTATAATTGACACTACCACAAAAGCTGTTATCAGCACGGTATCCGTAGGAAAAAGTCCTGAGGAAATTGCGGTCACACCAGATGGAACCAAGGTGTACGTAGCGAACTCCGATAATGGGGGTATTTCTGTAATTGACACTGCTACCAACACCGTTACAGCCACTGTGAAGGTCGAGGGAGCTCCTTCTGGAGTTGCAGTCAACCCGGAGGGAACAAAGGCATATGTGACTACTAATGATAAATATTTCAGCACTGTCTCTGTAATTGACGTTTCTACAAACAAAGTTACAGCCACAATACCTGTAGGCCCCAATCCTGTGGGAGTTGCAGTCACACCGGACGGAAAAAAAGTGTATGTAACAATCAACCTCTGTAACACCGTCTCTGTGATTGACACTGCTACCAACACCGTTACAGCCACGATGCTTGTAGGAAACGGTCCTCATGCTTCAGGCCAGTTTATAGGTTCTATCCCGGTACAACCAGTTTATCCTTTAGCGAACTTCAGCAGCAACATCACATCAGATTATGTTTTCCTTTCCGTACCTGTGCAGTTTACAGATCTATCGGAGAATGCAACCGGCTGGACCTGGGACTTTGGAGACGGGGCTGGTTCAACAAAGCAGAATCCCACGCATACCTATTCTGCAGCAGGAATCTATACTGTTAGCCTGACAGTAAGCAATTCAAACGGCACAGATTCAAAGCTTGCTACAGTAAATGTTGTACCAAAAGGTTCTCCTGCGCCTTCATATGCATTTATTACGAACATCAACAGCAACACTGTTTCTGTAATTAACACAGGAAACAACACCTTTACAGCCACGGTGCCCGCAGGAATTAACCCATTAGGGGTTGCAGTCAGCCCGGATGGAACAAGGATATACGTGACGAATGCCAACTACGGCCGCCGCGGCACTGTTTCTGTAATTGACACAGCCATGAATAAGGTTACGGCCACCGTGGATGTAGGAGATAAATACTATCCCTGTGGAATTGCAGTCACACCGGATGGAAAAAAACTATATGTTGCGAGTCGTGATATCAACGCTGTTTCTGTAATTGACACAGCCACAAACACTGTTACAGCCACGGTGCCTGCAGGAAAATGGCCTATGGGAGTTGCAGTCACACCGGATGGGACAAAAGTATATGTGACGAACCGTTATAGCAGCACTGTTTCTGTAATTGACACAGCCACAAACACTGTTATAGCGACTGTGAAAGCTGAACCTGGCTCCTGTGGAGTTACAGTTAACCAGGCGGGAACAAAACTATATGTGACGAATTGTGAAAGTAACACTATTTCTGTAATTGACACGAGTTCAAACACTGTTACAGCCACAGTGCCTGTAGAAGAATGGCCTATGGGAGTTGCAGTCAGTCCGGATGGAACAAAAGTATATGTGGCAAATCAACGCAGTAACAATGTCTCCGTAATTGACACCGCAACAAAAACTGTTATAGCTGCTTTGAAAGTCGGAAATAATCCTTATGGAATTGCAGTGACACCGGATGGAACAAAGGTATATGTAGCGAACTGCGGCGACGACGATAATCTAGGCAAAACTGTCTCTATAATTGACACAGCCACAAACAAGGTTACAGCCAAGGTAAATACAGGTTTCAGTCCTGTTGCTTTCGGTCAGTTTATAAGTCCTCTCCCGGCACAACCAGTACTTCCTGCTGCAAACTTCAGCAGCAATCTCACATTCGGTTATGCTCCTCTTTCTGTCCAGTTTACGGATTTCTCGAAGAATGTGGATGGGTGGAACTGGAACTTTGGAGACGGATCCGGTTCAACACAGCAAAATCAAGCACATACTTACTCCAGGGCAGGGAATTACAAAGTAACGCTTACAGTAAACAATACAAACGGCACTGATTTGAAATTTGCCACAGTAACTGTTCTGGCACAGCCAGTATTTTCTGCATCCCCAACTTCAGGAAAAACGCCATTTAGTGTTAGTTTTACTGACCAGAGCACAGGATTTCCAGCTTCATGGAACTGGACTTTTGGAGATGGAACTTATTCAACGGAAAAGAATCCTGTACACATCTATAGAAAATCAGGAAAATATTCTGTTACGTTGACATTAAACGAAACGGGGAACAAGAGTGCAGTAACAAAATCCAGCTATATTATTGTTTCAAACGGGTATGAAGCCCCTGTTGCTGCTTTTTCTGCATCTCCAGCTTCAGGAAAAGCGCCTCTTTCTGTTAGTTTTACCGACCAGAGTACAGGAGCTCCAACCTCAAGGAAGTGGACGTTTGGAGACGGTACTCATTCAACCGGGGAGAACCCTGTACATACATATAGCAAAGCAGGATTATACTCTGTTACATTAACAGTAAGTAATGCAGATGGCAGCAATACGTTAACAAAATCCGGCTATATTGTTGTTTCAAACGTTTTAAATGGCCCTGTCACCAGCTTCTCTGCGTCTCTGACTTCAGGAAAAGCTCCTTTTACTGTTGATTTTACAGGCCAGGGCAAAGGATCACCAGATTCATGGAAATGGTCTTTCGGAGATGGGGATACTTCAACAGAAAAGAATCCTGTGCATACATACAATAAATCAGGACTTTATTCTGTTACATTGACAGCAAGTAATGAAAAAGGCAGTAATTCGTTGAAAAAAACCGGCTATATTGCTGTCCCAAGCATTTTAGCTGCTCCTGTATCCAAATTCTCTGCATCCCCTACTTCCGGAAAACCGCCTCTTACCGTTCATTTTACTGACCAGAGCACAGGGTCGCCAACGGCATGGAAATGGTTTTTCGGAGATGGAAGCAATTCAACAGATAAAAATCCTGTACATACATACAATGAATCAGGACTATATGCTGTTAGATTAACAGTAAGTAATGCAAATGGCAGTAACACGTTGTCTAAAACCGGCTATATTGCTGTCTCAAGCTTCTTAGATACTCCTGTCACCAGCTTTTCTGCATCTCAGACTTCTGGAAAAGCGCCTCTTACTATCAGATTTACTGACGAGAGCACAGGATCGCCAACCGCATGGAAATGGACTTTTGGAGATGGAAGTGATTCAACAGAAATAAATCCTGTATATAAATACAATAAATCAGGAAATTATACTGTTTCTTTGACAACGACCAATGCCGGAGGCAGTAATAAGGTGCAAAAATCAAGCTATATTGTAGTTTCTGAAAGCGGTACTGTGACCTCGAATCCGGGCCATATTGTCCCTGCCGCCGCCTTTATAGCAACTCCAACTGCAGGAAGTATGCCTCTTACTGTTAGTTTTTCTGACAAGAGTCCAGGGTCGCCAACTTCATGGAAATGGACTTTTGGAGATGGAACTAATTCAATAGAAAAGAATCCTGTACACACATACAATAAATCAGGAAAATATTCTGTTACATTGACAGCAAGTAATGCAGATGGCAGTAATGCGTTGACAAAAACCGGCTATATTGTTGTTTCAAACACTTTAAATGGTCCTGTCACCAGTTTCTCTGCGTCTCCTACTTCTGGAAAAGCGCCCCTTAATATTAGATTTACTGATGAGAGCACAGGGTCGCCAACTTCATGGAGATGGATTTTCGGAGATGGAAACTTTTCTACAGAAAAGAGTCCTGCACACACATACAATAAATCAGGACGATACACTGTTACATTAACAGCAAGTAATGCAGACGGCAGCAATACGTTAACAAAATCAAGCTATATTGTTGTTTCAAACGCTTTAAATGGTCCTGTCGCCAGCTTCTCTGCGTCTTCGACTTCAGGAAAAGCGCCTCTTACTATCAGATTTACTGACGAGAGCACAGGATTGCCAACTGCATGGAGATGGACTTTTGGAGATAGAAGTGATTCAATAGAAAAGAATCCTGTGCATACATACAATAAATCAGGACTTTATTCTGTTACATTGACAGCAAGTAATCCAGATGGCAGTAATGTGCTGACAAAAACCGGCTATATTGCTGTCTCAAGCGTTTTAAATACTCCTGTTACCAAATTCTCTGCATCCCCTACTTCAGGAAGCATGCCTCTTACAGTTAATTTTACTGACGAGAGCACAGAGTCGCCAACTGCATGGAGATGGACTTTTGGAGATGGAAACGTTTCTACAGAAATGAATCCTGTACACACATACAATAAATCAGGCCTATACTCTGTTACATTGACAGCAAGTAATGCAAACGGCAGTAACACGTTGTCTAAAACCGGCCATATTGCGGTTTCAAACTCCCTTGTAGCTGCCTTTTCGGCATCTCCAACTTCAGGGGCTGCACCGCTTGGTGTCATTTTTACTGACAACAGCACCGGATCACCTGATTCATGGAAATGGGCTTTTGGAGATAGAAATACTTCTACAGAAAAGAATCCTGTACACGTATACAATAAAACAGGACAATATACGGTTAGTTTAACAGTAAATAATTCAGGAAGCATTAGTACTGAAACCAGATCCAGATATATCGTAGTTAGTAAGTAAATATCCCGGATCGAAAAAAACAGCTTTGTAGAAACCTATCTATGCCAGCTTCAAGAGGCTAAAAATAGATCAAAAGATTCATGCCATTCAGTTTAAGTTGATGAGGATCAGTCGTTTCGGAGGGTTTCTACAGAGCCGAATTATTCCATCTTTTCATTTCTTTTTTTATCAGAGTATGATTTTTAATAAAGCTTTTACGTTTATATAAGTTCAGCTTCATGCATTCCTTTAAACAAACTTACTTTCTTCACTCATTCAACTTCAGTTAAAATATATTATTTCTGCCAGCGGTCTGCTTTAATCTCCCCTGAACACGTTTGTTGAAGAAAAGGGTTAAGAAAAGATAGCTAAAAAACCCATGAGATTTTGCAGATTTAAAAGGGGCACTTTGCAGGGTCGATCTTTTAGATCAAAGTGATTTTTTCTGGTGAAGGGCTTTTTTCGGATTTTTCAGTCGAATACCCCTCTAGCTTGTTGCGGGGTGCGCCAGCGCGATTTTGATTAAAATAGTTAAGTCAGTATTTGAAATAAATTTTGGTATGAAAGAGAGTGCCATTAAAAGTATAAATAGAAAATATAATTTTTAAAACCCGTTTTTATTTCGTTTATGACTTTTTTAGGTCCATTCAGCAAATATCGTATAACTAGTATTCTCTGAATACTATCTAAATAATATTAGCTTAATGAGATAACTATATATAATAAGTATATGTAGTTTATAGTAATTACAATTAAAAAAGAACTTAACAGTGGAGAATGAAAACATGAAGCTGACACCTGGCTAAGAGTGGTTAGTTCCAGGGAAGAGATCTTTATACTCAGTCTGATGAACGCCTTGTTCACCTGGCTTTCAGGCCTTCAAATAAGGGCATCTTTGGAATGGTAGAAACCTGCCCGAAGATTGAGGTAATCCAGTTACCTAAATCTTATATGAATACAGTTAAAACTAATTTAAAAACGAGCAAAACAAGTGGGTGATGTTCTGTGGAGTATGTAAGAAAAACATGTCCAATTTGTGGGAGTGAGTTTATAGTCCTGAAAAATGTGGAGGAAAAGGCAATTTACTGTACAATTGAATGCCTTTCAGCTGCTCAGAAAAAGATGAAGAGGGAGAAAGTTTCCTCGTTCGTGTCTGCATAAATTATTCCGTTTCATTATAAACAGTATAATTTCTTTACTTATTCCCTTTAATCTAAAGTAATTAAAAACTAAAACCAACTTAAATCAAGAAAGAACTTAACAGTGGGGGAGAAAAAAATGAGAATAAGAGTAGTTAGTTCCAGAGAAGAGATCTTTACACTTAATCCGAATGAGCGCCTTGTTCACCTGGCTTTCCGGCCATCCAACAAAGACATCTTTGGATTGGTTGAAACCTGCCCGAAGATTGAGGTAATCCAGTTACCTAAATCTTACATGCGTACAGTTTCAAAATCCATAGAAATGTTCCTTCAGATGCAGAGAATCCAGCTTATCGAAGGAGATGTCTGGGGGCACAGGAAGGATATAAACGAATATTACGCAATTTCCTCTTCAGTGATTGAAAAGATTAAAGAAATGAAAATAGAAGGTAAATCCACTGAGGAGATTGAAAAAAAGGTTTCAAGGGAAAGCAAGCTGAACCCTGGAATGGTCGCTTATATCCTGAACAAGGAAATTCCTGCCTGAATTCAAATAAAATAAAACATTTTGGTAGGTGTTTTGCTGGAGATTAGATCGGATAGAAAGGGGTTGAATCTTCCGGTCCCTGATCTCCAACTTAATATTTAGAGGAAAATCGGGAAAATTACTGCTGAAAGGGTTTCAACTTTTAGATCAAGAAATTGAGGTTGAGAACAGCATCAGTAGATCTAAGTAAGGTCTCTAATATTGATATTGCTGAAAAATCATCTACCAGTTCTGAAGCGGTTTGAGTCACATTTCTTACTTTAAACCTCTTTTTTAAGTCATTTAAAATATATTATTTCCATCCGGCGGTCTGCTGGAATCTTCTTCGGGTACATTTGTAGAGAAAAGGGTTAAGAAAAGCGAACTAAAAAACCCGTGATTTCTGCAGCTTTAGAAGGGGCACTTTGCAGGGCCGATAATTTTGCTTTATTCCTCTTCTTCTGTTATATTTTCGAATTTCATCTGTATCATATATTGCATCAGCTGTCACTTTGGAAGGCCTGTTTACAGGCTTCCTATAGGTCTCTGTATCTTGAAATTCTTAAGTGTAGGTACATAAAGCGTGGAGTCTTTCTCATTTGCAGGAACAACAATAATAGAGAGGGTTAGCCCCTCTAAATCTACTAAAACGCTTATTTTTACTCTTTTTACTTTCTTGTAGCCATCATAACCGATGTTTCTCCTTTTTTAGCAGGAACATCCTTTGTATCAGTAAAGCAATGAGAAAGATCTATTTTCTTCAAGTCATAACCTTTGTTTAAAAGTTCATTGAAAATCTTTTGATAGGTACCATGTTCACACAGGTAGAGATGAAATCTATGAACTGTTGACTTAGAGCCATAGATACGAGGAATATCTTTCCACATACAACCTGTTGTAACGACATACAAGATTCCATTCATTAACTTCCTTAAGTCTGCATGAGGCTGTCCTGTATGTGGTTTCTGTGGAGGAAGATAAGGTTCTATGGATTTCCACAGAACATCATTTCCTGAAATTATATAATGTTAAATATATAATTTCAACATAATATTAGTTTCGGGATAGGCTCTGCACCTGTGTGCTCAGTCCCGTTTGTAAAAAATGGGTTTGGGAACCGGAAGATTTGGAACCACTGCAGCAAAATATAACAGAATCGGTAACAGAATCATACAAAGCCGCTTAAAGAAACCAGCACTACAAAAACAATAACCAGTAAAATGGACAGAAACATAGCCAGGGCAGACCTCTCCAGGCTTACGTCATGTACAAACCTGCCGCCTACAACGTAAAGATATAACTGGTAAACCCCAAAAATCCCGCCTGCAAGAGGAATCCAGAGGCTGTCTCTTATACACATCTGACGCTGCCGACGAATAGAGAGGTGTAGATCTCGGT
>NZ_JJQY01000044.1:0-9245 GCF_000979295.1 Methanosarcina sp. 1.H.T.1A.1
ACGGCATACGAGATAGGAGTCCGTCTCGTGGGCTCGGAGATGTGTATAAGAGACAGTATACAGACAGTGCAAGTGAAATAATAGTTGGTCCTAAATTTTTAAGAATAACTGACATTCAGGAAGGAAATGTGATTTGGAATAATGTTCCTTATTGTAATTGCTCTGGAAGTGACTTTGAGAAATATCAATTAATAGATGGAGATATTGTCTTTGCAAGAACTGGGGCTACTACAGGAAAAAGTTATTTAATAAAAAATCCTCCTATTGCAGTTTTTGCTTCGTATTTAATTAGAGTTCGAATAAATGAACTTTTTTACCCTGAGTTCGTTTCACATTTTTTCAAAAGTTCTATGTATTGGACACAAATAAATTCACATATATCGGGCAGTGCACAAGGTGGTGTTAATGCCAAGAAATTATCTAGTCTAAAAATTGTCCTACCAAAATTAGAAGAACAACTAAAGATAAGTAAATTTTTTGAGAATACAGAAAGTACTATTGAAGTTTATGTTAATCATGTTAAAAAATTATCCGAACTTAAAAGAAAATTGACACTTGAGTTGTTGTCAGGAAAACTAAATATTTGAGTATTAGTTTGCTTGGCTTTGTAGAAAACCTATCTAAATCAGTTTAAGTGGCTGAATTTAAATATATAAAAATATGTCAGTCCATTCAGTCCAAATTTATAGAGACTCATTATTTTAGAGGATTTCTACAAAGCCCACATACCTTTCAATCTTGAAACCTCACTGGAATTTTTATTTTTCTCTTATTTTATTTTTTTAGGTAACTATTCGGATAATAGTTGATTTTTGGAATTGCCAAACTGTCGTCATCCTACTCTTTTTTGAAAATCTACGATTAAATTGTAATAACATCAAATTAGAATATATTAATTCGAATATGAATTTATATAATAATCATAGATGGATATGAGAGTTGTTTGATATTTAATTTCAATACTTTTTTATATTTTTGCGTTATGGTAGGTTTACGGAAATTTAATCAAAAGTAAATTTCGCTTTGAGGGATTCCGCTTTGAAGATCAAGTCAATAACAATAAAAGGTATAAAATCTTATCATGAAACAAGTTTCAACTCTGAGAATTATAATATTCTGATTGGGGAAAACAACACCGGGAAAAGTAACATTCTTTTTGCGATTAGATGGTTTTTCAACGAAGTTAAATTAAGTGAAAAAGATGTCAATCAACAATATAGTGGAAATCCCTCAATAAGAATCGATTTTTCATTTGAAGAAGGAGATCAAATTCCTGAGCAAATTGCAGAATATGTAGAAAACAATACACTTGAACTTGAGGCATTTGCTGATCGTAATTTTTCGGAAAAAAAAGAACAGACACCACGTTATCGAGTCCAAGATACTGGAATTTCAAATCCCAAAGTCAAAACCCTGCTGGAGAAAATAGACCTTATTTATGTACCTTCAGTTAGGAAAGTGGATGAAGAGTTTAAATTTACTGCAAATTCAACTATTAATCGACTTTTAACGAAGTACGTGATCGAGTCTTTAGAAACAAATGCTGAATTCAAAAGACTCTATGTAAATGTCTCAGACTCTATCAAAGAACTTTCCGAGCTTATTGAAAGTACTGGATTTAGTGATTTAAAATCATCTCTTGAAAGCTACATGCTGGATTATGGAAATATTGGGATAAATTTCAGACTTAATCCTCCTGAAGTAGACGATTTAATCAAAAAGTCATTTGAAGCATTTACAGAGAACGGTCAAAACGGAGAATTGCCGATTGAATCCCAGGGAATGGGTTTTCAAAGGTCCCTCATATTTTCCCTTCTCTGCAACGTTGCAGAGTTAAGCACTTCATCTGAAAAGTTAACCCTATACTTAATTGAAGAACCTGAACTATTCCTTCATCCTAATCAGCAAAAGCATTTCAGGAACAAATTAATTTCACTTTCGCAAAATGATCAAGTATTCGTAACTTCACACTCTCCTTATTTTGTAAGCAATATTCGCAATTATTCACAAATTAAGAAAATATCTATTAACAACGGAATTTCATCTCTTTGTGAAATTACCCATGAGAATTTATCTGAAATCTGTAGGAAAAATGGGGAACTAATGGTAAAGGCATATACCGATTACAATAACTTAACAATTCAGCAAATCTCCGATGAAATCGCAAAGATTGCAAATGAGGATGAATTACGTTACCTATTGTGGATCGATCCTCAGAGATCAAATGCATTCCTTAGTAAGAAGGTCTTATTAGTAGAAGGGCCTACGGAAAAAGCCCTATTTTCGTTCATGTTTGAGAACGAGCTTGGGGAATTTTACACCTCACATACTACCTCTGATATAATGGTTGTCGATGTCATCGGGAAATTCCACTTTTATAAATTTGCAAATTTATTGAATAATCTAGGCATCAAAACATGGATTCTTTACGATGGAGATAACGATAAAGAAAGGCCCCCAATATCTCATAAAAAACTAAACGAATATATCGAAGATATGAAAAATGAAGGGATTATTGTTGATTGTTTAAGGGCAGATAGAGATATTGAGTCTTTTTTGGAACTTGAAAAAGATGGGCGTAAACCAGATATTTCTCTTTATTCTCACTTGGTAAACAACTCAAATAATTGTAGAGACTGTGTTAACTATGAAAAAGTAGTTTCATTTGTTGAAGATATACTTTCCATAAATCATTAAGAAACTATCAATTTGAGCAGTGATTAAGGAATTGCTGAATCATTCATAAATTGTAGGGTTCATACGGGGTCTTTTAGTGTTTAATGAAGCAAATTCGGTTGAAAATTTTGTGCGGGACCTGCTAACAAACATTGGATGGAAGTTTGTTCCGAGAAGCGAACTCAACAGAGCAGAGTATGAAGTACTGGTAGAACCAGATATTGTAAAAGCCTTAATCAGACTGAACCCTCTTATTGCAGAAAACCCTAGCCGTGCAGATGAAATCATCTATAAATTAAGAGCTATTCTCATTTCGGTCAGAGGCGTAGGGCTTGTAAAAGCCAATGATGAATTTTCCCGGTGGCTCAAAAATGAAAAAACCATGCCTTTTGGAGAGAGAGGGGAACACGTTTCCATAAAATTGATTGATTATGAGAACCCGGAAAACAATGAATTCATAGTTACCACACAGTACAGCTTCACACCAAAAAGGGACCTGAACAGAAGACCGGATCTCGTACTGCTGGTAAACGGGATTCCTCTGGTCATAGGGGAAGCAAAAAGTCCGGTGAGACCCTCTATATCCTGGCTTGATGGGGCTATTCAGCTTGATGAGTACCAGAAATCCGTTCCGGAATTATTTGTATCAAATGTTTTCTGTTTTGCAAGTGAAGGGAAAAACTACCGTGTAGGGTCGATCAAGCTTCCGATTGAAAAGTGGCAACCCTGGAGGAGAACTACAGATACTGCTTTTGAACATCTGGAAGAAGTGCAAAATGCTGTAAATCTGATGTTGAGTCCGGAAACTGTGCTTGCTATCGCGAAGAATTTTTCAATATTCAGTACGGATCAAAACGGTCAGAAAATTAAGGTTCTCTGTAGATACCAGCAGTACGAAGCAACGAAGCAGATTATTAAAAGGGTCATTGAAGGCAGGATAAAAAAAGGGCTTATCTGGCATTTCCAGGGGTCGGGAAAGTCTCTGTTGATGGTGTATGCAGCCATGCAGCTCCGGCAGAATCCGGAACTTAAAAGTCCCACAGTTATTGTTGTTGTGGATAGGCTTGACCTGAATTCCCAGATTAGCGGGACATTCAATGCTTCCAATATCCCGAACACCGTAACAACGGAATCAAGGGACGAACTAAAGAAGTTGCTGGAACAGGATACCCGAAAAATTATCATAACCACGATACACAAATTTGCGGAAGCTGACGGGGTATTAAACGGAAGGGAAAACATCATTGTCCTGGTAGATGAGGCACACCGGACTCAGGAAGGGGATCTGGGCAAAAAGATGAGGGAAGCCCTTCCGAATGCTTTTCTCTTTGGACTTACCGGCACCCCGATAAATACGCGAGATAGGAATACTTTCTGGGCTTTCGGGGCTGAAGAAGATGAAAGCGGGTACATGAATAAATACAGCTTTGAACAGTCCCTCAAAGACAAAGCAACCCTTCCGATCTATTTTGTGCCAAGGCCCGTGGAGCTGCATATAGACCAGAACTCGATTGATGAAGCCTTCCATGAGATGATTGACCAGCTGGAGGAAGACGATAAGATTCAGCTATCGAAACGTGCCGCAAAATTCGGTGTACTTGTAAAATCTCCAGACCGGATAAGAAAAGTTTGTAGAAATATTGTGGACCACTATAAGCAGCATATCGAACCAGGCAATTTTAAAGGGCAGATTGTCACTTTTGACAGAGAAGCGTGTCATCTCTATAAACAGGAAATTGATAAATATCTGGACCCAGAGGAATCTGCTGTGGTCATGACCCTCGGGCAGGGAGATTCGGAAGATTGGAAGAAAAAGTACTCATTGACTGATGATGAACTTACAAAACTGCTGGATCGTTTCAGAGACCTGGCTGACCCGCTCCGACTCTTGATTGTAACCTCTAAACTTTTAACGGGTTTTGATGCCCCAATAAATGAGGTCATGTATCTCGATAAACCCATGAAAGATCATACTCTTCTCCAGGCAATCTGCCGGGTAAACCGTCCTTATCCAAACAAAGATCATGGGCTTGTAGTTGATTATCTTGGCATCTTTGATAATGTTGCAAATGCTCTCAATTTTGACATCAAAGAGATACAGAATGTAATATCCAATCTCAACAAATTAAAAGAGGAATTTCCATCTGCTCTTGAGACATGTTTGGCTCACTTTGAAGGGGTTGACCGGAGCCTTGAAGGATACGAAGGGTTGCTTCCCGCTCAGGACTGTCTGCTTACAAATGAACTGAGAGATCAGTTTGCGGCAGACTATTCCTACCTTGCACGCCACTGGGAAGCACTCTCTCCAGACTCATTTTTAAATCCGTATGAAACCGATTACAAATGGTTGACTCAGGTATATCAGTCTATTAAACCGACCAGCGGCAATGGAAAGCTTATATGGTACGTGCTTGGCCCTAAAACTCTCTACCTGATACATGAGAACACCACCGTTCAAACAATTCGAGATGATCTTGAAACTCTTATAATGGATGCAGATATCCTCGAAAAAATCTCAGAAAAAGAAGCATCCGGGAAAGCTAAAGACATTGAAATAAAGATTGAGTGGAAGCTGCACAAGAATAAAAACGATCCACGGTTTGAAGAACTGGGTAAAAAGCTGGAAGATCTAAAAAACAAACATTATAAAAACACAATCAATAGCATTGAATTCTTAAAAGGGCTTTTGGAGATTGCAAAAGAAACTGTTAAACTGGAAAGAGAAATTCCCGCTGAACCTGTCGATAATACAAAGGAAGCTCTGACTCAGTTATTTATGGAATGTAAAATCGAACAAACTCCAGTTATAGTAGAAAAAATCGTAAATGACATCGATAGCGTCGTAAAATATACCCGGTTTGAAGGTTGGCAATGGACTGATACGGGTGAAAAAGAGATTAAAAAAGCTCTGCGCAAAACTCTGTTGAAATACAAGCTTCATAAAGATCAGGAGCTTTTTGATAAAGCTTATGAGTATCTAAGGGAACACTATTAATTTTAGGAATTCGGATTCATTTTTTTCGTTAGCAGTTGATCATTTCGCAAGCAATATTTTCAACTGATAGTCTTTTCTTATTCTATTGATTTTCCACTTATTCCACCCAAACAAATTGGAAACATTTTTAAAAAATCCCTATTATTAGATAGATAGATCCTGAAAGTATTAGGCATATAGATCTTGGAAATAATAGAGGCTAAAAATGAGTGCAGTTACAACCTTTGACAGTACCAAATCGTTCTTAAAAGATATCCTGAAGGACACTACAACAGGAAAAATTCAACTCCCTGATTTTCAGCGTGGATGGGTCTGGGATGACGAACGAATAAAAAGCTTACTTGCAAGTGTTTCCCTTTCGTTTCCTATTGGTGCTGTAATGATGCTTCAAACTGGAAATGATGATGTTCGGTTTAAGCCACGGCTCATCGAAGGGCTGATACTTGAACCACAACCAAAACCGGGACAGCTGATTCTTGATGGACAACAAAGGTTAACCGCACTCTATCAAGCCATTTTGAGAAAAGAAGCAGTTGACACTGAAGATATAAGGAAAAAACAGATTAAAAAATATTATTACATCGACATCGAAAAGTCTCTCAATCCATACATAGATAGAGAAGAGTGTATAAGGAGCATCGCTGAGGATAGATTTGTCAGAAACTTCAGAGGGGAGCCTATTGAGGATTATTCCACACCTGAGAATGAGTTTGAAGCAGGTCTATTCCCACTCAACCAGATTCTGGATAGCTCTAATTGGCGAATGGCCTATCAGGAGTACTGGTGGAACAGAGAAAACGGAAAAAACAAGATAAGGCTGTTCAACGATTTTGAAAAGGAAATAATCAGCCGATTTGTGGAATACCAGATCCCCCTTATAATGATGAACAATGGCACACCAAAAGAAGCTGTCTGTCTTGTTTTTGAAAAAGTCAATACTGGCGGTGTAACACTTACTGTGTTTGAACTTCTTACAGCAACCTTTGCTGCGGATAATTTCAATCTCAGAGTTGATTGGGAGAGAGTCCGTAATAAGCACCTGAAGAAATATTCCGTGCTACAAGGTATAGAAAACACAGATTTCCTTCAAGCAGTGTGTCTTCTAGCTACCCGTGCAAGGAAATTGAAAAAGTTGGAGGAAGGAGAAACTGAAGAAAAAGCTCCTGCCGTCAGCTGCAAACGTAAAGATATTCTGAAATTGAAACTTGAAGAATACACCGAAAATGCTGATAAGGTAGCTCAAGGTTTTGAAAAAGCTGCAAAGCTCCTTAATATTCAAAACATATTCATGTCCAGGGATATTCCCTACAGGACCCAGATTACTCCACTAGCTGCTACTCTTGCGGTTTTAGGTGAAGGGGCGGACACAGACGGAGTTCGAAATAAAATTTTCCAGTGGTATTGGTGCGGTGTATTGGGAGAATTATATGGAAGTACCGTTGAGACCCGTTTTGCGAAAGATTTACTTGAACTCCTTGAATGGATTAATGGGGGTCCCGAACCTACAACAGTAAGAGAAGCAAGCTTTGACCCGGAACGTCTCAACACACTTAGAACCCGTAACAGTGCAGCGTACAAAGGAATTTATGCTCTTCTCATGAGAGACGGGGGCATAGACTTTAGAACCGGCGAGCCGATTGATATTCAGACTTATTCTGATGACAGCATTGATATTCATCACATCTTTCCTCAAGATTGGTGTAAAAACAGTGGAATCAGTCAGGATGAATACAACAGCATAATCAACAAAACCCCTCTTTCTGCAAAAACCAATCGCATTATAGGTGGCAATGCGCCGAGTTCCTACATAGAAAGACTTCAAAAAATAGCCGGAATTGATGAGTTAAGGATGGATGAGATACTTGCAAGTCATGTGGTAGAACCTGCGCTTATCAGAAACGATAACTTTGAAGAGTTTTTTGAAACTCGCAAAAAAGCCATTCTTAAAAGGATTGAAAAAGCAATGGGAAAGCCTGTTATTCACAGGGACGAAGAGCAGTAACAAATTACTTCCTTTATACCAAGTTCTTTTTTTTCTTTTTCCTAATAATTATACCGCTTTCTTCAAAAACCGCATAAAATCTTAAGCTTTTTTAACCAAAAAACGGGATTTCTGTGTATTTTAGGCGAAAAATTGTTAGTAGCGTTTATCGGATTCATTTAAAGTCTAAATTTGGTCTATATTTATATTTTGTGTATTTCCTTGAAAATAATTATATTAAAATGATATGCGAAAAGATTTTTTCTCCATTTCAATTCCACATTTTAAATAAATATGAGAGATATTGAATATAAAATGAGAATGCTTATATAATTTCATCTGGTCCTCTTTTTTAAGAGGTATTCTTAAATGGATTTTGGGAACAATGGGACAAATAGCCTTAGATCTCCAGCTTTAACTAAAGAAAAAATATCTCAGTTAATTGACTGGTTAGAATTCGAAAAAGCCAGGATGGAAAAGGAAAAACAGACTTTTGTGAGAGTAGACGTGATTGCACTTAACTATAAAAGGATCAAAGCAAAGAACTTTTATTATGCTGATTTTAGAGTTAGGAGTGAGAGTCTCAAGTACATTGAACGGAGATATAGCCCTTTTGTAATCAGGGAGAACAAGGTATTCAAAGTAAACTACAAGTTAGGGACCTGTGTAAAGTGTGAGTCAATAACTGATTTTACTCTTGTATTTGAGGAAGACCCTGAGCTTGCTACTACAAAAGAATACGTGATGGAAACCGTTCCTCCGGTGGAGATTGTAAACCGGCAGATCAGAATACTTCAAGAGATGCTTTTAGGCCATCACCCAACCCTGAAATCAATACTTTTTGGTACTTATCAGCCTGCCCCCTACATAGATATTGCTGAGATAATCAATCCTAAACTGAACCCTTTCCAGAAAAAAGCTGCTAAAAAAGCGTTAGGAACGCAAGACTTCCACCTGATTTTGGGACCTCCAGGTACGGGTAAAACAACCATTATTAGCGAGCTTTGTGAGAAGTTCGCGGCCAGAGGAGAAAAGGTACTGCTGGCTTCCTGGATGAATGTTGCAATTGACAATGCCTTACAGGCAGTACTGAAAGGAAATAAAGTGGATGAAAATCTTATATGTCGGCTAGGTGCCGGGGACTTTAAAGTAGCTGAAGATATTTTGCCCATAACCCTTACCGGAAGGCTGATCAGGAGTGAACTCCTTAGGAAAAAAGTAGTAGGTTCAACTCTGGCAAGTGCTTATAAAGCTGTTCCGGAATCTAATGATCTTTTTGATGTTGTTATTGTTGACGAAGCAGGAGCTGCAACCCTTCCACAGACTCTTCTGGCTCTTGTGCTTGGAAAGAAATTCATTCTTATTGGAGATCACCGCCAGCTTCCACCTGTGGTTTCAGACGAAAATTGCGCAGAATGGATAAGGGAAAGCCTGTTTGAAAAATTGTGGAAAATGTATCCACAAAAGCACAGTATGTTGAACGAGCAGTACCGTATGGATCCTGCAATCGCAGACATCATCTCCAGGACAGTGTACCACGACCTGGGAGCTGTCTCTTATACACATCTGACGCTGCCGACGAATAGAGAGGTG
>NZ_JJQY01000123.1:0-9111 GCF_000979295.1 Methanosarcina sp. 1.H.T.1A.1
GGATAATGTTGGCACGGTAGCAGGGTGCTCGAAAAAGCTGGGTAACAAAACTGGCTTCTGTTTTTTGTACCATAATCTTATTTAACTGAGTATTTTTCATAAGAAAAATGAATTTTAGTCTCCCGAATGTGGGAAAGACTGCTCACGAGAAAAAATGAGACTTGAACAGCTCAGGTCTGTAGAAAAAAGCCCACCGAAAAGAGACGGAGATGCCCTGGCATAAAGGACTGTATTAAGGAACAGGGAATACAACCTCTCCGAAATCCTTATTTTTGAATGTTTTTCAGTGTAAAGATATAGTTACACACGATGTACATTAATTTTTAATTTAGGATGATATAATCCTTTATAAAATAAAATAAAGTATTATAAAGCTTCGAATGTATTTTTATTGCTTTATTTCTGCTTATTTATAATAAGAATCTTTATATTATTGTATTCCCAGTTCGTTTTTGATTACCGGTATTCTCGTATAAAAAATAAGCAAATAAGGTGAAAAAAAATGAGTTTCAATAGAAAGTCAACTTTGAAGATTATGGCATCAGTTTCTGTTGTATTAATGTTGTTAACTTTGCTTCCTGCGGGAGTCTCTGCAGTTCCAATAACAAAAGACTTCCACAATGAGAAATCCCTTGGTGACCAGGACCAGGACCGCCTTAGAGATGGATCATGCACATTATCCAGCAGGGCTTCTAACTGCAACGGTGACAGAGACCGCCTTAGAGACGGATCATGCACATTATCCAGCAGGGCTTCTAACTGCAACGGTGACAGAGATCGCCTTAGAGACGGATCCTGTTTATCCACTACTTCAGGAATCTAACTGTAACACTTACAATAGGATTAACTGCCCGTGAACTTTAGTTCACGGGTTTCCTGCTTCATTCCCCAAAGCTACTTTCACAAGTCAGCAGGTTCTTACTCACGTGCCGTAGGCGTCAAATTACGATCAAGTTCTGATCCTGCAAAGAGAATTTTTTGAACACTATTGTAGAAGTGGATACAATTTGTCATGATTCCTTATTTAACCGATGACCAATGAATCAGTTTTATATAATTAATTTCATATAATCAGTTCCATATAATCAGTTTCATATAATCAGTTTCATATAATCAGTTTCATATAGTTACTTGCAGGATAGAAAAACTTCAAACAAAATGCTGAACATGGAACGCTTACCTCAGTGTCTCATGCCAGTCTATTAGGCGACAAACTTCACAGACCTCCTATATTCCTGTATACTTATTTCAACACGCTTATGCATTAAGAAAATTATATAAATAATTATATTTTAGTATCTCTACGTTTTAACATAACAACTATTAAAAATGTTTATATTTTTGTTATAGTTACGTCTTAAGAGTATTATAATCTATGAGGAAAAAAAAATGGACTTTGAAGCTTCTGCTAAAGATCTTACAAATCCGGTCAAAGGGGCAAAGATAGTTCCGAATATGACCGTAGATGAGCTGGTAAGGGAGTACAGCGGCTGTGCCTTTGGAGCAGGCAGGCTGGCTGAGGCTGTAGATATCTATTATGAGATGCTGGCTTCAGAGAAAACTACGAAGTTTTTCGGGCTTGCGGGGGCGATGACGCCTGCAGGCATGAGGAATATTGTTGCAGACCTGATCCGCGACGGGCATATCGATGTGCTTGTCACAACCGGAGCCAATATGGTTCATGACACGGTTGAGGCTCTTGGCCTTCACCATTATAAAGGTTCAGATTGCGCAAATGATATTCAGCTCAGGCATGAATGTATTGATAGGATCTATGATGTCTACCTCCCGGACCAGCACTTCACCGACCTTGAAGAATTTCTACAGGGCGTTTATGCAGGGCTTCCACAGGAAAAACTCTCAATCCGGCAGGTCCTTACAGAAATCGGGAAGAATCTGGACGATGACTCCTCCATCCTTAAGACCGCAGCCGAAATGGGTGTGCCGGTCTACTGCCCTGCTCTTCAGGACTCAGTAATAGGACTTCAGGCCTGGCTCTATAAGGAAGGAAACCCTCTGCATGTGGATGCTTTTGCGGATATGCACGAGTTCATAGATATCTGCTATGGGGCTGAAAGTGCAGGCGCAATGCTGCTTGGAGGCGGGGTCCCCAAGAACTATATCCTGCAGTCTATGCTTATAACTCCCAGGTCTTTTGACTACGCAATCCAGCTAACAATGGACCATCCGGAAACCGGCGGGCTGAGCGGGGCAACTCTTGACGAAGCCCGGTCCTGGGGAAAGGTCGGCGAAGATGCAAAATCAGTGACAGTCTACGCAGATGCGACTATTACTCTTCCGCTTATTGTGTCAGCTGTGAGGACACGCCTTTCAAAGAGGTGATTTGATGGAAAGGAATACCGGTATGATCGTTGCCCTGGACGTGACTGACAGGGAAGAAGCGCTGAAGATTGCAGAAGACATCTGGGAATTCGTGGACGCAATAAAGGTGGGCTACCCTCTGATACTTGCTACAGGGCTTGACATAATCAGGGAACTTGCAGAATTTGCCCCGGTTATAGCAGATTTCAAGGTTGCCGATATCCCCAACACCAACCGCCTAATCTGTGACCAGGTATTTGAAGCAGGAGCCGATGCAATCATTGTGCAGGGCTTTACAGGCAGGGACAGCCTTGATGCCTGCATTGAAATCGCTTCCGAATACAGAAAGGACGTCTTCGTTGTGAGCGAAATGAGCCACCCCGGCGGAGCCGAGTTCATGCAGCCAGCCGCAGAGGCAATTGCAAAGATGGCGCTTGAAGCAGGAGCTTTCGGGCTTGTCGCCCCAGCCACGCGGCCCGAAAGAGTGAAGAAAATCCGGAAGATCGTCGGGGACAAACTCACTATTATCTCTCCCGGCGTAGGCGCCCAGGGAGGAAGAGCCTCGGACGTTATTGCTGCAGGGGCAGACTGGGTGATTGTAGGCAGAAGCATCTACAAAGCAGAGTCTCCTAAAGAAGCTGCACGTGAGATTGCGGAGGAAATTCAAGCTGAGCTTCGCGGAGAATACTGAAGAGATTTTGATCTGAAAGAGAAAGTTTCTCTAAGTTTCTCTAAAATACATTTATAATCTCAATTACGTGCCTGTGATGAAAAAATCGGCTGATTTCATGATGAGCCCTATGAGTTCTGAGGCACAAAAATTGTTTTTTCTTCTAGAAAAAGCAATCCTGCACTTCTCACTACAGGTCTATTTTCTGGGGGTTCGAAGTCTCGAAAGGCTGAACAGTTTTTACATAACATCTTAATCAGGGACCCCTCTTCTCTTCCTGTGTTACTTCTATCCGGCTCAACTATCTGTAACATACTTATTTTGGCAGCTGCCGATTCTAATTTTCTTCATTTTTGCCAGCGACCGCCCGATATCTGCTCACTTCGTGAGCATGCGGGCGTGGAGGGAAGTTTTAAGATAGTTAATTAAAAAGAGATTTGATAATTCCTTCATAGTTAATAAGGCGCTGCGGGATCCTTACACCTAAAACTTTCCTATTTTTCACCGTTGAAATTATTAGCGTTATATCCGTGTATGACAGATTAAACAAATGTTTTTGCAATAAAAGTTTAATTTCAAGCCCCTCTCTAAGCCGGTTTACGATAGCAGTTTATTATTAATATACTCAGAGTTATGAATAAATACGGAAAGATAGATTCCAATATAGATACAGTACTTGCATTCATAATAATAAAAATAGTATGGGTAAACCAGAAAGTATTACACCACGATTTGGCATAGACATTGTAAAACCAGGAACTGTTATACATATAATACAGATTATAAAAAAATAGCGGGATAAATAAAGCAAAAAACAATTTTAAGTAACTCGATTTACTCATACAGTGTCTTTCTTTTCTTGTCATTCTACAGTATAAATATAAAAGAAATAATACAAATAATGCTCCAATAACAATGTAAACAACCGGTATCCCATATAATGTTACAGCATGACTCGAAAATTCTGCATGACTCGTTGTTACAGCATGACTCGTAACTTCTATTTCTCCTGTGCCAGAACCAATGATTGCGCTGTCATTGTTCACGCTTCCTTATATGTTTTGAAAAGTTAAAAGATTTTTTGTTTCACCCAGCACCCTTAGACTTGATAAACCTTATTTTATCTCCAGTGGAGAAGTGAGATTTAGAAATCCGTAATCATCGTCTGTCTCTGATCCCTCTCCCTCAGTCTTGAAACCCACAGTTAAGCTGATAGCTATCGAATATGTCTGCAGCAGTAACCATCTTATTGCCTGGTTGAGGATTTGATCAATCCTATTACATGCGCCCTTATTTGAGACAGTATGAATCGGAAAACTATAGAAATTATCAAAGAGGTGAATAGTCAGACTAAACATCCAGTACTGCATTATAAGAGGTAATGGGGGATTATGATTATGGCAGTCAATGAGAAAGAAATGAGGATTAAGATAATCAAAGACGGACCGTATCGGGTTACAGGTGGAGTGCCGCTTTTCGAACAGGTAATTGTCACCGATGACGCCGGCCACACCAGAGAATTAATTGATCTAAAGGAATACCCCCGGCGGGAAGCCTATATTTTATGCCGCTGTGGCTCATCCGAAAACAAGCCCTTCTGTGATGGGACCCACCGCAAGATCGGTTTTGACGGTAGCGAAACAGCCAGCAGAAAGCCTTACCTGGAAAAAGCGGAAACGTTTGAAGGTCCTGATCTAAAACTCACCGATGTCTACGAGCTCTGCGATCATTCCCGTTTCTGCCAGCGGGCTGGAGGAATAAGGGATCTCATACAAAAATCAGACGACCCGGAAGCCAGACAAACCGCCATAGAGGAAGCCATGGTCTGCCCGTCGGGAAGGCTGGTCCTGTGGGACAAGAAGACAGGCAAACCCTTTGAAAAAGAATTTGAACCTTCTATTGTACTGGTTCACGACAAACAAAAAGGTTGTGAAGGTCCCCTCTGGGTTCGAGGTGGTATCCCCATTGAATCTGCAGATGGCAGCATGTACGAATCCCGGAACAGAGTAACCCTCTGCCGCTGCGGGAAGTCGGAGAACAAGCCCTACTGTGACGGCAGCCACTGGATGAACAGCCAGCAGAAGCTCGAGTTCAGGAAGAAGTGGGGCCTGGAATGAGTGAGTTCGTTGATTAATAAAGATTCTTAACTTGCGGAAATAGTAATAGTAATCTCACATTGCCAAAGTCTCATCAGCCTGCAACAAGCTCAGAGGAATATTTTCATTTGTAAGCAGGTGCATCAGTCTACTTCCTGATAAATCTCTACAGAATAAACCCTTTCTTGAGTGCTTAAAAACGAGAAAATTTAAAATACTGTTTATTAATTAGTATTATTTTTTATATATTTTCCATAATTAATATCAATATCTCTTTTCTATTTAATTTTCTATTTCATCTTGAGCTCATCCCAAAATCCAGTTTTAATCTCCATTATCAGAACTATTCAGAATTTCTTTGATAATCAGAAACTCAATTGGCCACTTAAATTAGAGCTCAAAAAGCAAATTTTGAGTTTTGGGAAGGCTCGATATTTAATAAGAGGAGGCGTGAAGTCAGAAACAGGCATAGTATAACTTGCGTCGTAAGTGCTCATTCTTAAAATATATTTATACAATTTTGAATAAATAATGTTACATTATGTTTTTTAGCAAATAGAATAACGATTTATATACAAATGATTATTATCTATCTACGTAATATTATTATGGTATCTCTAATTTCTAATGCTGCCAATGTTTTTATTAAAATCAGCAGTCAAATGCCGTAATTTATTCTGTATGCCCTGGTCTGCATTGCAGATGATATGGGGGAGGAATAAGAGTAAAAAGCGGTAATTTTTTGGCAGCCAACCCACGCTAGGTTAAAATATTTGTGAAGTATACAAATCAACTGCCATGAAAGCAATCATAGAGAAAATTGCACATTACATTGCGATGAGAGAATTATAATATAATGGGAAATTTAGGGGTGGTTAAATGTCGAAAATGATCAAAATGATAATTTTGACAGTAGCAGGAATGTTTTTATTAACAGGTTTTGTAACGAGTACGATGGCTTCAACTAACATTTTAGTAGAATCATATCATCCATATGCAAATAATTTTAACTATATCTGGCCTGAGATAAGTCAACCTGAAGCAACTCAGATGCGTCTTCATTTCACAAAATTAGAGCTTGATTTTGATGACAAGCTAACCTTTTTTGATAAGGATGGAAACAAACTTGTAACTTTTAAAGACTACAATAAGGAAGATTTCTGGACAGAGTGGTATACAGGAAATACAATCAAACTCAAACTTGAAACTAACGGGTATGATACTGCTTACGGATTCAAAATAGATCAAGTAGAAACCAGAAATGATATGGCTCCATCTGGCGAGTTACCTGAATCATATCATCCATATGCAAATAATTTTAACTATATCTGGCCTGAGATAAGTCAGCCTGAAGCAACTCAGATGCGCCTCCATTTCACAAAATTAGAGCTTGATTTTGATGACAAGCTAACCTTTTTTGATAAGGGTGGAAACAAACTTGTAACTTTTAAAGACTACAATAAGGAAGATTTCTGGACAGAGTGGTATACAGGAAATACAATCAAACTCAAGCTTGAAACTAACGGGTATGATGCTGCATATGGATTCAAAATAGACCAAGTTGAAACCAGACCAAATCCGGAACTCATACCAATAGATAAAAATGAAACTTCTTCTTCAAGTTCGGCTCCGTTTGTATATATTACGAACGATGACAGTGACAATATCTCTATAATTGACACAGCAACAAACATTGTTACAGCCACGGTGTCTGTAGGTGACAGTCCTTTTGGAGTTGCAGTAAATCCAGATGGAAAAAAGGTATATGTGGCAAACAGTGGCAGCAACAATGTTTCTGTAATTGATACGACCACGAACAATGTTACAGCTACGATAAATGTAGGAAAATCCCCAAAAGGAATTGCTGTCAGCCCGGATGGAACAAAGATATACGTGGTGAATTCCGAAAACGGCAATGTCTCTGTAATTGACACAGCCACAAACAATGTTACAGCCACGGTAAATGTAGGATCGGTTCCTTATGGAGTTGCAGTCACCCCGGATGGAAAAAAGGTATATGTAACTGGTGGAGATCTTGGAAATGATAATAGCAATGTCTCTATAATTGACACAGTCACAAACAATGTTATAGCCGTAGTGAATGTCGAAGGGATTCCTTACGGGATTGCAGTTAACCCGGATGGGAAAAAGGTATATGTGGCAAGTTTGGGCAGCAACAATGTATCTGTAATTGACGTAGCAACAAACAGAATTACATCCGAGGTGAAAATAGGGAATCCCACTGGAGTAGCAGTAAACCCGGATGGAAAAAAGGTATATGTGGCGAACAGTGACAGCAACAATGTATCTGTTATTGATACTACAACCAATACTGTTATAGCTACGGTGCCTGTAGGAAACAATCCTTTTGGAGTTGCAGTCACCCCAGATGGAAAAAAGGTATACGTGGCGAACAGCGGCAGCAACAATGTATCTGTTATTGATACTACGACCAATACTGTTATAGCCACGGTGCCTGTAGGAAACAATCCTCGAGCTTTCGGGCAATTTATAGGAGGACCAGTAACATCAATCGATTCCACTACAATTGCGGGGCCAGGTTGCAAGGAAATTAAAGATTATCTTCCAATATATACCAATAGCGTTAATCTTAATCTAATAAATAAAGTTGGAAACAATATCCTCGTGGAGTGGACAAAGGCAGGTTCTAAAGAACCCATTTTCAAAGCTAATGTTCTCAATGAGCAAACCCGCACAGTTTCAGCTCCAACAGGTAGTTTTGATGAATATATCAGAGTATCATATCCCCGGGGAGGATGTTCATGGTACCGTGAAACCCAAACCACTAAAGGATATACTCAATTGGAATCTGGTCATGAATATACTGTTACGTACTATTGGGGATCCAACGGGACCGGGCTTACACCAATCCCTGATAGCGAAGCTCCAGAATGATACAAATATTTATTCATGAGTGTTGGTCGAGAAATTTTCTGTTAAAAAACACCAATTATATAGTCAAAGTTGAGCTGGCACACTTTCTGAAACAAAGGGGAGCACCCGCTCAACTTTGATTTTGTATTTCTGTTCCTATCAACAGCTAATATGCTATGCAAAATCCTTCAATACTCCTTCTGCAATCATAATTGGCGCAACAACAGTTGCACTAACAACTATTCGCAACAAATGAGTGTCAACATGGACAGGATGGCACTCGGAGCATTAATCTCTATAACATATCGCAGTCATTTTGTAAGGATAAACATCTGGATGAAAGAACTTGGTCTATCGGAAGGCCAGTTTTTCGTGCTCATGGTGCTTTCTGATGAGCAAGGTCTAACACAAAATATACTTGCCAAAAGACTGCTGATTGATAAGGAAAGCATATCCTGGATGGTCAAAGTCCTTGAGGATAAAGGCTTGGTCAAACGTATCACGGATAAAAATAATCGTCGTGCTGTATGTTTGCATCTCACGGAAACGGGGGAACAGCTTGTTCCGGAAGTAGTCAAAATAGACAGAGAATGGGAAGAAGTTGTATTTTCAGGATTCACAGAAGACGAAAAGATCGGTTTTGACGGTAGCGAAACAGCCAGCAGAAAGCCTTACCTGGAAACAGCGGAAACGTTTGAAGGTCCTGATCTAAAACTCACCGATGCCTACGAGCTCTGCGATCATTCCCGTTTCTGCCAGCGGGCTGGCGGAATAAGGGATCTCATACAAAAATCAGACGACCCGGAAGCAAGACAAACCGCCATAGAGGAAGCCATGGTCTGCCCGTCGGGACGGCTGGTCCTGTGGGACAAGAAGACAGGCAAACCCTTTGAAAAAGAATTTGAACCATCTATTGTACTGGTTCACGACAAACAAAAAGGTTGTGAAGGTTCCCTTTGGGTTCGAGGTGGTATCCCCATTGAATCTGCAGATGGCAACATGTACGAATCCCGGAACAGAGTAACCCTCTGCCGCTGCGGGAAATCGGAGAACAAGCCCTACTGTGACGGCAGCCACTGGATGAACAGCCAGCAGAAGCTCGAGTTCAGGAAGAAGTGGGGCCTGGAA
>NZ_JJQY01000107.1:0-68129 GCF_000979295.1 Methanosarcina sp. 1.H.T.1A.1
CGACCACCGAGATCTACACCTCTCTATTCGTCGGCAGCGTCAGATGTGTATAAGAGACAGGTATCAGCCCAACTCAAGGAGCGGACTTCCTGGGACCTACTGCTATCATTAAATCGGTTTCGAAGATGGCTTGTGACGATATGAACATAGGTATGGTTCACAACTTTAAGTTCATGTCTGGTTTGCTCGACACACCTGAAGGGGAAAATGGCATAATTACATTGCTGAGAACTGCATCTACACTTGGCAACGGCCACATGCAATTCAACTACCTGGATAATGAAACATTGCTTGAAGCACAGAAACATCCTGAACAGTACCGTGACCTGGTAGTTCGTGTGGCAGGGTACAGCGCATTCTTTGTAGAATTGTGCAAAGATGTGCAGGATGAGATCATCAGCAGAACAATGCTAAAAAAAGTTTAAAATAAATGAGTGAGCTTGAAAAATAAAGATCAGTTCAGCAGGTGATCGAGGATGAGCAATACAGATGCGGAAGCAATTGAACAAAAAGCTTCCATTTTCAACGTGCAAAGGTTCAACATATATGATGGACCCGGAGTGAGGTCCATAATATTTTTCAAAGGATGCCCACTGCGTTGTAAATGGTGCTCAAACCCCGAAGGCTTAGGGTCAGGATATGACGTGATGTTTAAAAGCAGTGTGTGTACCGATTGCGGTGAATGTGTAAAGGTCTGCCCTGTGGGGATACACACAATCCTGGAAAGCAATAATAAGCATAAGGTGCGACGCGACATTAAATGCATCGGCTGTCGCAAATGCGAGAGTGTTTGCCCCGCATCTGCTTTATCTATATCAGGAGAAGAAAAAAGTATTTCTGAGCTTTTAGAGATCATCGAGAAAGACAGAGCTTTTTATGATACTTCGGGCGGAGGAATTACCATTGGCGGCGGCGAACCTCTGTTGCAGCCAGAAGCTGCCGCAAATTTGCTAATGAAATGTAAGCAGGAAGGGATAAACACTGCAATCGAAACATCCGGTTATGCAAAGCAAGAGGACCTGTTAAAAGTGGCAGAGTTTGTGGATTTATTCCTTTTCGACATAAAACATATTTCGCCGGAGAAGCACCTGGAATTTACGGGAGTTCGCAATGAGCTTATTTTAAGCAATCTGCAGGAACTTATTAGGCGCGGATATAATGTGCTTATCAGAATGCCTTTGCTTAAAGGTGTAAACAGCAGCAAAGAAGACATAGAAAAGGTCATTGAATTTTTAAAACCTTTCCGTGAATGCAAGAATTTTAAAGGCATAGATCTGCTTCCATACCACAAGATGGGGGTACATAAGTATCAGCAGCTTGATAAAGAGTACCTCTGTAAAGAGGAAGCGAGCTTAAATGCGGAAGAGATGAAAGAAATTGAAGGTTGGTTCAAAGCGCAAGATTTCAATGTGAGAATAGTCAACCATTAAAATGCTTTTCATAAGCGCAAAATAAACAGAAAATCTTTAGCTGTATAGAATTAACACATATATAATATTTTGAATGTTGTTGAAGATTGGGGGTTTAACATGATTTTGGGGAATAAGAAGATAGTTGTTGCTACGGATGGATCTGAGAACGCAAATAGAGCAGCCGAATGGGCAATTGGCCTGGCAAAAGATAGAGGTGCAAAAGTATTTGCTGTTCATGTTGTGCAGTATACTGGTGCAGTTGGAGCAATCGCATTAAAGGCTGATGGAGAAAGAGCTACTGCATATGTAGCGGAAATGGGGAAAGAAGCAGGTGTAGAAGTCGAGTCTGTAATAGTTGAAGACAGGATCCCTGCCGAAGGCAAGAGCACTAAGATGTCTGCCGTAGGCAAGAACCCTGCCGAAAGCATCATAGATATTGCTGAAGAGAAAGATGCAGACCTCATAGTGGTGGGAACAAAAGGTATGACAGGACTTAGTCATATCCTGCTTGGAAGTGTTGCAGAAACTGTGGTTCGCCATTCAAAAAGGCCAGTACTTGTAGTTCGCTGATTCCGGGAGGCATACCTGCAGAGAATGTCAATCCTTCCAAAAAGTGAATTTTCAGAATTGGCAGGTAGGTGAATAATATAAATGTATATAACTTGATGCTTGAACGATACTTCTAAGGTCAAGTAACAAATATAGGAGTTACGCAGTTGACTCTTAGCATCTCGATTTTCTCAACTCCCTTTTTATATAAATTAGTTTAATGTGTACAGAGGGTTATTTAAATATGCAGTCACTGCCACTTTTCTAATTTTCATGGCACTTGCAAACCATGATATTCCACTTTTAATTCTCTGTAATTATAGTCTGAGGAAAGCTCTTAATGAGAGCATTATATGTGCTCTTTGTGCCTCTTCCTTTCTTGCCTGACACTTTTTGACACCACAGAACAAATTCTGGATTAAAACCACGTTCTTTGGCTTTGTCAAGCATATCGAGGAAATGGTCATTCTTTGTTTTGTCGTCTTCATCGATGTTATAAATTCTGAAATCGATAGGTATAACGGTTGTACCGTTTGTCCAAACTAAGGTAATCAGACCTATCCCCTTTACAGTACGATGATGTTTACCACTCCACCGATACCGAACAAAACCCATCTTTTCAGAATAAGGTTTATCCAATACTGTATTGTCAACAATCAAACAACTTTCTTTAGGAGTAACAAATTTCCTTACTTCAGCCCATAAAGATTCTGTATCTGGAGATTGATTTTGAAGAAGGCGAGTAAAACAATCATGAGAAAGGGCATTGACTAAAGATGAATGACAGCGAGCAGCTTCGGTACAACTAAAAACGGTAGATGCTGCAATAAGAAAATCGATGTAAGTAAGGTCATTACATTTAGGTGGGTTTACGGGTAGAACTCCAACAAATATTATATTATATAAAGCAGGGTATTGATGATTACGAACATCAACACCGTGGTTGGCGGAAGGCCTGTAAACAATACAATTAGCAAGAGAAGGAAAAGCACAAGTGACGGAAGCCAAAGCAAGCGCAAATCCCGTAAATTATCCGGTTCCTTTCCCGCTACTTCGGGCCACCATTTCAAATAGGTAATAACCCCGAGCAAAAAGACCGCTGCAGTTAGCACCCCGAAGATGATCTGATTTTTTGCCAGTTCATCAAGCTGCGTGGGCTTTCCCCCAACCTGCAGCAATTCTCCGCCCAGTACGATAATAACCCAGATTGCAAATATTACCAGTGAAGTAGGCCATGGTTTTCTTGATGAATTTATATTTATCTTCCCCAATCTGATTAGATACAGGCGTTGGGCTCAGTCCAGGAGGTTAACTGCTGGAATTAGTGGGCTGGATGTGATCCGGGTGCTAACTGCCTGATTCTTGCACCCGGTTTCAGTTATTATATGTCAGTAAATGTCAGCCTTAAAGCACCTGACCTGTTCTCTTTCCGCCTCCACTTTCAGGTGCTTCCGATTCCCTGCAAAAGCTTGTCCATTACCTGATCGACGGTAAAGCTGGCCGCTTTCTGACGTGGGGGGTACTCTTTAAAAGTTGCCAAAAAGTCTCCCACGACACCCTGGGCAGGCACAAGCAGGAAGGCATGGTCCAGAAGCCAGTCGTAATAGGTGTTTGAGGTCTGGTCCGCCCTTTCATAAGGGTCGGTGCGCAGGTTGAACAGCTTTGGGACGCGCAGCGGGATAAAAGGTTCAGCCCAGACCTGTAAAGTGCCGATGGCACGTTGCTCCATGAAAACAAGTTTCCAGTTATCGTACCTTAGAGCTACCAGGTCGCCGTCATCGGAAAAGTAAAAGAACTCAATGCGCGGGGATTTTTTCTCCTTTCCTGTAAGGTATGGGAGCAGGTTATAGCCGTCAAGATGCACCCTGAAAGTTTTGTCCCCTGCTTTGTAGCCTTTTTTGAGCTTTTCCTTAATATCCGGCTCTCCGGCTGCTGCAAGGAAAGTTGGCAGCCAGTCAAGGTGGCTCACCATCTCATTAGAAATCATGCCTGCCGGAATCCTGCCAGGCCAGCGTACTGCCTCAGGAACGCGGAAAGCCCCTTCCCAGCAGGAGTTTTTCTCGTTTCTGAACGGGGTCATGGCTGCATCGGGCCAGGTGTTCATATGTGGGCCGTTGTCCGTGCTGTAGGCAACGATGGTATCCTCTGCGATGCCAAGTTCGTCCAGCAAATCCAGAAGCATTCCCACTTGCCGGTCGTGTTCGATCATGCCGTCGTGGTATTCCGACTGCCAGCGCCCTGATTGCCCCCTTATCCTGTCCGGGATATGGACCCGGAAGTGCATCCAGGTGGTATTGAACCAGACAAAGAAAGGCTTGCCGGCCGCGTGCTGGCGCTTGATAAAATCGATGGTTGCCTCCAGAAACTCCAGATCTACGGTTTCCATGCGTTTTCTGGCCAGCGGGCCGGTGTCCTCCATGTGCCCGTTGGCATAGCTGTGGATTACCCCCCTGGGAGCATAGTTTTTCCGGAAATTGGGGAAGTCCTCCTCAGGAGGATAATCGGGGTTTTCAGGTTCTTCCTCAGCATTCAGGTGATAGAGGTTGCCAAAGAACTCGTCAAACCCGTGGTTGGTGGGCAGGTGTTCATCCCTGTCACCAAGATGGTTCTTTCCGAACTGTCCCGTGGCATAACCCTGAGCTTTTAACAGTTCGGCGATGGTCGGGTCCTCGGACTGTATCCCTACCTTAGCCCCTGGCATGCCCACTTTGCTCAGCCCCGTCCGGAAAGCGCTCTGCCCGGTGATAAACGAAGCTCTTCCGGCGGTGCAGCTCTGTTCCCCATAAGAGTCGGTGAACCGCATGCCCTCATTTGCGATCCTATCGATGTTGGGCGTTCTGTAGCCCATCAGGCCGTCGCTGTAGCAGCTGAGGTTGCTAATTCCTATATCATCTCCCCAGATGACCAGAATGTTCGGTTTCTTTTCTGCCATTCTTAACCCCCCTGGAATATATTGGTTGATTGATTGGTTGATTGATTGATTGATTGATTGATTGGTTGATTGATTGGTTGGTTGATAAATATCTCAAATCAACACTTATTAGCAGTCTTTAGGTGCTTAATTGAACAAAATATGGATTTCTTCTTCTCTACTCCCCACTTTGTTCCTTTCAGAATCGTACAACAGGTCCGGACTGCGGCTGATCCCTATTCTTTATCTGCTTCCGGTCCTTCCTTTCAGGTCCGTTTTTCTTGAGACCGTGACAGCGTTTGAACTTGAGCCCGCTGCCGCAGGGGCAGGGATCGTTTCTTCCTGCCCGGGCAAAAGCGTCTTCAAGAGCCATGACCCTCATCACCTCTGGTGCCGGGTAGCCCCTGCGTATCAGGCCTGTCATGATCTGCATCGGAAAGTCGATGTGCCGGAAGAAAGCTTTCCAGCCTTCGCAGAGGTAGTTCAGTCCCGGTTCCCCTTCCGTGGTTGTCAGGAAACGGTTTTTAGGACATTCCCCCATGCAGGCAAAGAGCACATCACATTCCCGGCATACCTGCGGGAGAGTGTCTCGTTTATCCTGCCCGAATTTGTACTGCTTTTCCGAAGCTGCAAGCTCGCCTATCTCTTTCTCCATGATATTGCCCAGCAGGTATTCCGGCTCCACAAAATGGTCGCAGGAGTAGAGGTCCCCGTTGTGCTCCAGGGCAAGTCCCATACCGCATGTTTCCTCAAAAACGCACATGCATGAAGGCATCCCCAGCCATCTACGTGCAGAAGCTTCAAAAGTCTGCACGAAGACCCTTCCCACATCATTTCTCACCCACTCGTCAAAAATGAGGCTCAGGAAACTTCCAAACTGTTCGGGTTGCACTGAGCGGTCCGAAACCGTGTTTCCCTTCTGGTAAAGGGTCTGTCCCTCCTCATTGATTCGCTCTACGACCGGAATAAATTGAATCCAGTCTGTCTTTGCTTCATCCCGCAGGAAGCGGTAGACCTCAAGCGGATAATCGGCATTTCTGCGGTTGACAGTGGCCAGGACGTTATATTCCACGCCGTGTTTTTGCAGGAGCCGGAGCCCCCTCATGACCCGGTCAAAACTCCCCTCCCCCTTTTTGTCCACCCTGTAGGCGTTGTGAAGTTCACGTGGGCCGTCGATGCTGATCCCTATGAGAAAGTCGTTTTCCTTAAAGAACAGGCACCATTCGTCGTCCAGCAGCGTGCCGTTGGTCTGCATTGTATTTTCAAATGTCATTCCCGGCTTCCTGTACTTTTCCTGCAGCTTGATGGCGCGCCGGTAAAAGTCGATTCCCATCAGGGTAGGTTCGCCCCCCTGCCAGGCAACGGTCACCTGTGGGCTGCGGTGGACTGCGATAAGTTGCCGGATGTAGTTCTCCAGCACTTCATCTGACATGCGAAACCTGCTGCCTGGATAGAGTAACTCCTTGTCCAGAAAGAAGCAGTAGGAGCAGGCCAGGTTGCAGATTGCCCCGGTAGGCTTGGCCAGCACATGGATTCTGGGAGGCAGATAGTGTTGTGTCATTTAGCATTTCCTCCCTGCGCCGGGATTCCCAAGCTCAAATTTGAGCTCCATGCTTCGGGCCACGATTCTGATCATGATCTGGACCATACTTCGGGCCACTATTAGGACTTCGTAAGGTCTGCCTGTATTTTCTGTCATTTGAAATTCTCCTTTTGTCCCGTGCATCCGGACCATCTACTCCTCTGCAAAAACTCCTTCCTCGCGTAAGCGGTGCACCGTCTGTATCGCTACTGCAGTCAGCGGCACGGCCAGTATCATGGCCAGGGCTCCCCCGACAACGCCGGCTGCGATTGTGACCAGGAACACGACCAGCGGGTGAACCTTGAGAGTCGTCCCCAGAGCCCACGTATTTATGGCATTCTGCAGCGCCCCGTTGGATATGGTCACCGCCACCGCAATAATCAGCGCTGTTTCTGCTCCCCCTGAACCAAAGGCGATAATCACGGCAAAAGCCCCTCCAATGAAGGCGCCTATGTAGGGGATAAATGAAGTAAAAAAGTACAGGATTAGAATCGAGCCTATAAGGGGCACTTTGAGGATGATCAGGGGCACGGCCACCACGACCGCCGTAATCGCCGCAGTAAGCGCGGTGCCCCGGAAATAGAGGCGTATTGACCGGCTGATGTCAGCAACGATAGCCGTACCGGTCCCGGGTTTTAACTTGAACTGCCGGGCCAGCCAGACCTCCATTTCAGGCCCGTCCCGCAGGATGAAAAACAGAATGAACACACTGAAATATACCCCAATCAGGAGCGTGGCAGCACTCGAAAACGTGCTGCTGAGGAGCCCGATAATCCCCTGACCCAGCGCAGGCAGGGCATTTGCGATTGCGGTGCTGATGGAATCGAGGGTCTCCTCTTTGACCGGGAACTGCAGCAACCAGGCCTCCAGGCTGTACCAACCTGCTTCGAGCTGGCGTACGATCTCGGCTCCCTGATAAATAAAACCCCTTATCAGGATAACAAACAGGGCAGCGGCACCCAGAAATATAAACAGCATGGTCAGCACCGTGCCGATATTACGGTGAACACGCCGCCGCTCCAGCATGTCTACCAGGGGCCGAAAGACAATCCCTATAACCACCGCAACGAGCAGTGGGACGGTGATACTGCTCACTGTCGCAATGACGCTAAGGACGGTGCTGGAGGCGAGCACGATGCCTAAGAAGAGCCAGCTAAACACGCCGGCACGGCGCAGCCAGTAAGGTGCGCTCCGGGCAAAGTCACTTCGAGGTTGTTTGTCCGTAATGATTCTCCCTCCCGGGATAGGACTGGAAGTTCCCGGATCGCCTGGTTGCCTGCCAGTCCTCTGTCCTATCCTGTCCGATCCAGTCTTCCGTTCGATCTGCCTGGCCAGAGCCGTGCAGATATCGGTTTCGTGGATGGTTAAGCTGTTTACTGCCTTGCCATAACTATCCGCATCTCGGCTTCCTTGTCCTCGATTAGCTTGCCGCTCACATCCACGGTCACACTGTAGATCTTGCCGGTGAACTCAAAGGGAGGCTGGTAGTCGGGAGTAACCGGAGCCCCAGGAGCTGAGCCACAGGTGACTCCGCTGGTTAGCCCGAGTGCAAGCGGAGTCGTTACCGGGACCTCAGCCTGTCCGACCAATTTCCCGTCTATATAGAGCTGAGCCCTGCCGGGTGCGCCCATGCCCCTGACCAGGTCCGGCTTGCCTGTAACTTCGAACTCGAAACGGAGTTTATGCCGCCCCTCGGGAACGTTTTCTATGGACTCGACGTGATAGAGAGTCCTGGATACGTAGTTGTGAACCCAGTGTAGCTTTCCACCTTTCATATAGAATGAATAGCCGGAGTCGATGCCCCCATGGGCCAGCAGGACTCCTTCAGCCCCACCGGCAGGGATCTCGACATCAGCGGTGATGCTGTGCGGGCGGTTGAGGACCCTGACCGCTGCATTTGAAGGAACCCCCTGAGTTCCTGGATAGTAAGTGTAGCGTGTCCGGTTGGTGGCAATCTGTGGCCTTTCATCTGCAAGGCGCATCACTCCGCGGCCGTCTATAGGCAGCACGTTGTATTTTCCGGCCTCTACATACCAGGTGGCAATCATCTCGATCAACGTCGGCCGGTTTTCCGCAGCTACATCATGGTTTTCAGTCCAGTCCTTCTCAATGTGGTAAAGTTCCCAGCCTTTTGCATCCAGCTCGGCCAGCTTTTCTGCCGGGATCGGTTCCCCGAAAGACTTCCCTGCTTCGGCAAACGAAGGCCCCGGCCAGGGGCATACAGCCCTCCATCCATCGTGGTAAATGGAGCGGTGCCCCATCATTTCAAAGTACTGGGTGTGGTGCTTTGAAGGCGCGTCGGCATCTTCGAAGGTAGGTGCAAAACTGACGCCTTCGATGGGAGCCTGGGTTACCCCTTTGATAACCGTCGGGGACTCAATTCCCAGGCATTCCAGTACGGTAGGTACCATGTCAATAGCATGGGCATACTGGGTGCGGACCTCGCCTCCGGCCTTTATTCCCACTGGCCAGTGGACGATAAAGGGGTCGCTGATTCCGCCGCGGTATGTTTCCCGCTTCCAGCGGCGGAAAGGCGTATCTCCCGCCCAGGTCCAGCCCCAGGCATAGTGGTTGTAAGTTTCCGGGCCCCCCAGCTTATTTAGGGCTGCGAGGTTTTCCTCCAGCGATTCGGGTACATTGTTGAAGAAGAGGTTCTCATTGACTGAACCCGTGGGGCCCCCTTCGGAACTTGCACCGTTGTCGGAAATCACCATGATTAAAGTATTATCAAACTCACCGATATCTTTCAGGAACTGCAGCAGCCTCCCGGTGTGGTAATCGGTATGTTCCAGGAAGCCGGCAAAGACTTCCATCATGCGGGCGTAGAGCTTTTTCTCCTCAGGCGAGCATTCATCCCAGGGTTTGACATCCGGGTCGTGACGGGATAGTTCGGCGTCTTTAGGGACTATGCCCAGTTCCTTTTGACGGGCAAAGGTCTTTTCCCTGTAAGCCTCCCAGCCGTCATTGAACTTGCCTTTGTATTTGTCAGCCCATTCTTTGGGGACGTGGTGAGGAGCATGCATGGCTCCGGTGCAGAAGTACATGAAAAAAGGCTTGTTGGGTGCGACCTGTTTGGCATCGGCAATGAACTGGATGGCTTTGTCCGCAAGGTCCTCATTCAGGGTGTAGCCCTCTTCGGGAGTTTTGGGGGGATGTACGGAGTGACTATCGTAAACCAGCTCAGGATAATACTGGTGCGTTTCGCCTCCTAAAAAACCGTAGAAGCGCTCGAAACCCCGGCCCAGAGGCCAGCGGTCATAGGGCCCTGCTGCCGAGATCTGGTCTGCCGGTGTCAGGTGCCATTTGCCCACGGCATAGGTGTTGTAGCCGTACTCCAGAAGGATCTCTGACAAAAACCCATTCTCAAAAGGTATGTAGCCGTTGTAGCCGGGATAGCCGGTTGAGCCTTCGGTGATGCAGGCCATGTTGTTCGAATGGTGGTTCCGCCCGGTCAGGATACAGGTGCGAGTGGGAGAGCACAGTGCTGTTGTGTGCATATTGTTGTAAACAAGGCCTCCCTCTGCCAGGCTGTCCAGATTGGGTGTTTTGATAGGGCTTCCATAGCAGCCGAGTTGTCCGAAGCCGGTGTCGTCCAGCACGATAAATAACACATTTGGTGTGCCTTCTTTAGCCCGCAGGGGTTCAGGCCAGGCGGGTTCTGACTGGTCCGTCGTCCTTCCTATGACGCCGGAGAAGGCAGTTCCGGGTTTGTATTCTTTTAATGGCATTTATCCTCCGATAATTGCTTGGATTTTCCGGAAAAAACATGAAAACAAAAATGGGGAAAGGAACTGACTTTTCGCTCCTCTCTCCTAATTCTTTTTATTCAAGAATCGATATTTTCCTGTTTTACAGGCAGTTTCCGGGAATGCAGGTATCCCCGAGGTGGCGGTTTTCAGGTCAAAGCTTACATTGCCGGAGCTGCCTCTTCTTCTTCGGCAAACATCTCGCGCATCTTGTCCTCTTCTTCTTTGGACAGGTTGGAAGCAATAATTTCGAACTTGAGGCCTTTGACAGCTTCTGCTACCTTATCATGCACAGCATCGCTGGTAAGCAAAAAGAGGGCAGAGGTGCCTTCGGTCACTTTACTGCGGACCGACTTGATGAAATCATCACTGATTCCCACGTCAGCAAAGGAGCCGGACAGTGCACCGACAGCAGCTCCGACGACCAGGCCAAAGATCGGGACCAGGAAGATCAGGCCGAACAGCATGCCCCAGAATGCGCCGCTCAGTGCACCTACTCCGGTCATGCTGGTTAATTGTTTCGTTTTTGGCTTTTTTTTGCCCATCGGCCAGGAAACGATTGCTGCATCCTGCAGGGTGATCAGCTGCTTCTTGCTCAAATCCTCTACCACTTCAAGTGCATGTTCTGCACCGCCAGGAGTGTCAAATTTTAAAACTGTTAGAGTTGCTATATTCAAACCTCCTTTTATATTCACATTTTTTCTTTGTTGCTTTGTTTTTATGCCAGCTTGCCAATCAAGGCGGAACCGGCATCTCCACTATCGTTTTGTAATTCTTGAAAAAGCCGGGGTACCATGTCTTCTTCTCTGGCTTACGCATTTTCTGCTGGCTTAGCAGCAGCATAGTAACCGGGAAAAAGCCTTACTCAAAGCCCACAAACCGTTTTGTGCCGAGGGTCAAGGAATAATCACTTCTGGCAATCGCTTCTGACAGGGAAATTTACAGTATTTTTTTTCATTTGTTGTCCCATGTGAGTTTTATTAATGTGATTTCACAGGGTCTAAAGATACTGATATTCTGCCATAGCCAGAGCTATTCAGAGCGAGATGAATTCCATTTAAATGTCTTTTTTGACTATTATCGGTTTGAGCCTGAAGGCTTGAGATTCGTCAGGTGTCTTTTATTATTCCTGAAAACCGCCTGTCAGGTATCTACCGTAAATTTTGATGCCGTTAACCCCCACTGAACCTTCGAGATCACTTCCCCCAAGCTCGATGTTCAATTATTCGCTTTATATAATTCTTCTTTTATACATATTACCCTATGCATGTTGATTTATTTTATCGGGTCTGCCGAAATGGATTGCTCCTTTCTATTGGAGAAAGGGGACTAAATAATATATCTATCTGATCCGTGCAACATTATTTGCTATCGGTTTCGTTCTTGTCACACTCGACTCAGGAGAGCGGTCTTTCCCGCAAAAAAGCCCGAAAAGAAGATCGAAAATAAAAGTCAGCAAGCAAAAACGATCGAGGAAACCGTAATATCGAGGAAACTGTAATATCGAGGAAACCGTAAGACCCAACAAAAAAGAACAAATCAAATTCTGCCTGAAAAATACTTTTTTAAGTCTCTTTTTCTGCTCTTTTTCTGCTTTTTTTGCAGGGCCGCCAGACAAGCTGGCGGAGGCGCTTGGATTTACCTGTAAATTAAAAAGCAGCCTCGTGGGTATTAAAGAAGATATTTTTTTCAGTCCCCGGGGCATTTCTCCAATGTATTGTTTCTCTTTATTGCGGTGTTGTTTTGTCGGGCACTTTTTATCTGGCTGGCAGGCTGGCCCAAGCTCCGGGCGACACAGGGAAAGAAAACTGAAAGCTCCCGTCTCCGGGCTCCGGAATAGATCAACTGATTAATCAGGAATCCCCCGAATCCTTTTCCTATCTGGAAATTTTCAGCTCCTGATCCGGGTCCGCAAAGTGAACAATGATGTCGGAAGAAGGATTAATATATTCGCATTTATCAGGGCTTTATATATTGCCGTGTTGAGCCTGTCCTCTGAAACCCAGATTTCCACGTAATTTTCTATCCCGCATCTGGCTTTGAACTCCACTCCTGATCCGGTAAACCTGAGTAAGAGAGCCTGTACAGGTTGTTCATGCATGATCCAGGTTTCCTGCTTCATAGCCTCAATAATCAGAACATAATCGTCAGTTATATTTCCTCTTCACTATCTATTATAGGTCAAAATCCTCTCCTGCTGCCTGATCCCCCCGCATTCCAGGTAATGAAAAATAAAGAAAAAAAAGTAACTTTGCACCTTCTCATGCTCACTGCCTTTAAAAACGAGAAAATGAAAGCTCTATCTTCCGTTTTCCTCCGGGTTTTCGGTACTGATCCGGAGCAGAGTGTCAGGTCTTAAAACATTCGTAAAATCGGCGTTTAAGTTTTGGTATTTTTCAGGGTGTCGCTGCTGCCATTCCAGGCTTCTTTTCCTCTGCAAATTTTACCGCTTCTGCCAGTTCCGCTCCAACTAAAGCAAGTAGTTCAGGTGTTAGCATGCCCTGGGAAACCAGCACTCCGCCCGCGTCTCGAATCGCCTGTTTGAGATTCTTTGCCCAGAGGTGTTCGATGATAAGGATGGCAGCGGCAGTACCTTCCGGGATGGCATCGGTTACCTCCAGAATATCTTCATCAGTGATCCCGTAGTTTTCCTGGGCGGCTGCCAGAATTCCTGCCTCTGTGCCTTCCCTGGCTCCCTCTTCGCCTCCGGCTCCATAACCGATAAGTCCTCCTACGACGGCTCCGAATTGCATTTTCTCCTCCTGGTCCAGTTGTGTGGCTTCCATAGACTTAATGTTCCCTTTTTCATCTTTCCATAAGAACAGCAGGTCAATGAGTCTTACCATTCCTTTTTCCATGACAGATTCAAGTTCTCGGCGGATCTGTCCATGGAATTTTGGATTATCGAATACAATGACTAAGAGCTGCATAGGTCCATACATTGCTTCGGTCATTTGTTTTCCCCCTTTTGAAGTTCTTCTCCCTCTTCTTCTGCTGCCCCGCTTTCCGTTGCCTAACTTTCCATTTCTCTAATCCTGATCGATGACCTGGGGATTATCCGGATAAGCCGCGAAATCTCCTCACTTTTCCGGCGGCTATTTTCTCCTTCCCCTTCGCCTTGTCCGGAACTCAGCACCCGAAAAACAGATTCAGCAGCATTAACAATGTGATATATAAGTCCCAGTTTATATAAAATTGAGCACATATAAAAATGCACTTAAGATCAAAAATTGCTGGAAAGCAGGGAAGATAGATTTAACTCCGCAGGCTGAAAACTCCTTTCTTCAAAAGCCTGAGAGAGGGGGAAAATTCCCCGTCCTTTCTGCCCATGTTCTCTGCAGTATTGACGGCTCTAAAGAGTGTTTTTATTCTTCTGAGTCCCCATTTCCTTTTCCCTGCTCTCTTATCGCTCCTTTGCTCTATCTTCCGTTGAAACGCTCATCAATCTGCTCAACAACCGCTTCTCTTTGAGATTCCCAGGGATTATTTTCAAAACCATGTATTTTTGAAATTTGTAGTCTTTAAAAATCTCAGGATTCATTATTGTCCGCGTTTTCCTCATCCTGACCTCTATCCCCACTTGATTCCATCAGTTTAGCCATCAAGTATGTTTCGTCGGAACTTTCCAGAATTATCTTTACAACTATTGTAAGGGGTACGGCAATCAAAGCACCTGCAGCTCCCAGTATGAAAGACCAGTAAAACAGGGAAAGAAATACAATCGTGGGAGATAATTTAAGGCCTTTTCCTGCAAGGGACGGGAAAAGAACATTTTCCACGAGCATATTGATAAGACTAATACCGACAAGGACAGCCACTGCCCCTATAGGCCCATACTTGAACAGGCCAAGGAGCATAGGTGGAACAGCGGCCAGATAAAAGCCCAGGTAAGGTATATAACCGAACAGGAATGTCAGGAATCCCCAGAGAAGAGCAAAATCTATACCCCCAATAAAGAGCAGTATGGCAGTTCCAATTCCCCCAAGCAAATTGGTCTCAGTCCTCAGGAGCATGTAATTTATAACTTTGCTGCTTAATTCGGTAAACTTCGAAAGACGGACTGGTTGATCTTCAACTTCTTTTTGAACCTTTTCTGGCGCACTTGCAGAATCCAGAAGTAAAAACGTTGTCGTGATAACAATGAGCACAATTGTTGATCCGGCACCTAAGGCCCCTGAAATAATTTCCCCAGACACTCTGAAAGCAAATGCTGCAATATCGCGCAGTACCGATTCCACTGAAACTCCAGCTATAGGCAAATATGTTGAAATACTGTTCAGAATACCCTGCAACTGAGTTTCATAGTTTGGAATCTGGTTACTGATCTGGATTAAAGAGTTCACAAACAGAACTGCGGTTCCAAAAAAAACAAAAATGAAAAAAAGGATTACAAGAAAAACGCTAACTGTTCCCGGAACCCCTTTCCTCATGAGCCAGCGAACCAGAGGAGCAAAGATTAGAAAGGCAAAAAGAGCGAAAAAAACCGGTACCAGTATAGTTGAAATCGCTTTCATACCAAGTGTAAGAAGAACTGCAGCAGTGCTGTAAATTAGAATTTTGGCTGGCGTTGAACTGGTATTTGCATTTATATTTACATCCCCCAAGCTTTCTTACTCCGGATTTTTCTTTTGCTGCCTCTTTTGTTTTTCAAATTTTCATAGATCAACTTCCCTGTCTTGCTCTCTAATTTCCATGCATTTCAATTGAGAAGAATTAAAAATCAGTAACTTCGCATCCTGTCTTTTTAGCTGCCATTTTAATAAATGAAGAAAGTAAAGACTCCAGCTCCCCCATCTAAAGAAAGAAGATAAAAACCCCAATCTCCTCTCATTTTTTAATTAAACTATTAAGTCACTGAATGGGCACAATATATGTATAAATCCCAGAATATATATAAATTAGCACATATAATTTTAGGATTTTCTCTTCTATATTTCCTTATTTTCTTTTTCCCCCTTTCCTTTTTCCCAGTTTCCTTTTTGCCTATTTTCTCTTTACTTAGTTCTCTCCCTGGAGTTTTTTAGCACGCCTTCGGTAGCGGTAAAGCCCTGACGTGCAGGCAGTTCCTTCACTTCCATTCTTTCCGGCACATCCTCAGGCAGTGCAGCTACTATCCGTGAATACCATTCGCCTGCAGGGCCTGCGGAAATTCCGTGGGCAAAAATACTTATGAGGACTGTGGTGAGCACGACAAGAACTATCGTTTCAAGCCCCGGAATCCCTTTTGCCTCTTCCACAGCAATGAGCAGAAGGACGACCGATGCCAGGCCTCTCGGGCCGAACCAGCCAAGGAAGAGGACGGTTTCGCGGTGCAGACCCGCACCAATCAGAGAGATTGCTACAGGGACCATACGAATTACAGTGAGGCTCAGTACTGCATAAACGACCTCAGACAAACCGATGGCTGGAAGCCTTGTTGCGGTTACGACCCCGAATATGAAGAAAACTGCAAGGCTCAGGATGCTCCCTTCGGCTTCCGTAAGAATTATCTCTTCCTCCTCGACCTTTCTGCCCATAGCCCCGCTTGCCATTCCCGCTAAAAAAGCCGCTATGAATCCGCTTCCTCCCAGCGTATCGGCCACAAGCCAGGAGATGATGGCAAGTGCCAGAAATTCAATCCTGCGGTAAAGCGTGGAAGTCCATCCTGCCCTGATAGCCCTGCCGGAAAGCCATCCTCCAAGCAGACCCAGTGTGATACCGACCAGAGCTCCATACCCTATCTGTTCAATTGTTAGGGATAAAATAGTAGCTATCGGCTGGTTAAGTTCCTCTCCTTTAGCCAGTGTAAGGAAGAAGATGAAAAGAGGAATTGCTCCTCCATCGTTGAGCCCGCTTTCGATGTTTAGGCTCTGTCGGATCCGGACAGGTATTTTCGGGTTGCTTACGATAGGCTGGCCCAACCCGGCATCTGTAGGGGCAAGAATAGCTCCCACGAGTGCAGCTTCGGCAAAGTTCAGGTCCAAAAATATGATAGCAGCAGCAACAGTCCCTGCGATAATAATAAGGGGCAGGGCAAAAAAGAGGAGGCGGTTTTGCAGACCTTCCTTCTGGCCCAGTGACCTCAGTTTGATCCTGGAAGCATCGGCGAACAGTGTGAGTACCAGAGCCACCTCAGCTACCTTGAGGATGAAACTGCTCCCTTCTGGAAATTCTACCATGTCGAGCCCTTCCGGGCTGAGCAGCATTCCGGCCGCAACAAAAATTATCGGGGTAGTGACAACGGTTTTAGAGATTCTTTGGGAGACAAGGCTATAAACAAAGAGTAGTGCAGCAAAGGCAATGACAAAGCTTGTTGTTTCTGCTGTCGTGGAAATTCCTTCTGCTTTCGGGTGCAGACTGTCACTTTTGCGCCATCAGTTTTTTTGAGCTCTCAGCTGCTTTTTTGCATCTCCCCTTCACCTTGCCGGTTCCGTGGAAATTTTTTCTGGGGTACTGTCAGGGAGAACCCCCATGCCCAGTATGCTGGTAAGCACGAAGATCAGTGTGGCAAGGACGCCTACAGTCTCAAGGATATTCAAAAAAGAGGTGGTTTCACCCCTTCTTTTCTCCCCTCTTTCCCCTTCTTTCAAACCTCTCCCTTCAGTCGTGTGCCATCTGGTCAACAGCCACAGTAATTGCCAGGATTAGAGCAGCATCCTGTCCGGGAGAAATCTCCACTCCATAGGTATCTCTTATCCGGAACCACTTTTTGGAGACCTCTGCAACTTTATCTCTCCCAGCTTCAATCTTGTATTCGTGGTCCAGAATATTGCCCTGGACATTCATTTCAGGACCATTTGCGACTTCAACTTTCCAGCGGTCGCGGAGAGGCGTTATCAGGGCTTTTTTTATTGTTGCGGCTGTTTTGCCGTCCCCATCCTGGATTTCCAGCGTATCCCTGATCCTGAGTAGCTTCTCCTTGAGTTTGTACAGCTCGTGTCCCTGCACATCCTTGATGATCAGGGTGTCGCGAATACGGAGAGCTTTGCCGTCAACATAGAATGCCCTCTCCCCAGCCTCATTTTCGATCCAGTAGTCATCCCCTATGGAAATGAGTTTTTCGTGCATTTTGTAGCGTTGTGTGCTTTCTGCTCCTCGGCCTCTGAGACCGCCCAAGATTCGTCCCATTAAAAATCACTCCCCTTTTATTGTATTCCATGTCTCTTCCCTTGTAGAGTGTATAAATATAAATGATATATATTCAAATTGATTTATAATTTGGCATCAATACATGACTTTTTTTCGATCACATAGCTTTCCTGTAAATTTCAATTACATCTTTACGATTTCTCTAACCCGTGCAACCATATTCGCTATATTGAGTCGATTTTGTCCCGCTCAACGCAGGAGAGCGATCGTTCCCACAAAAACAGAAAGAAGACAGAAAGAAGAAAGAGAACGGAAAGAAGAAAGAAGACAGAAAGAAGAAAGAGAACGGAAAGAAGAAAGAGAACGGAAAGAAGAAAGTGACAGCTGTTGGATGTGTTTGTGAGTAAGCACGAGAACTATACAAACAAACAGGACTAAATTTCGGTCTTCATTTCTCTTCCATTTATTCTGCTTTTTTCCTTTGGGAAGGGCCGCCAGACAAGCTGGCGGAGGCACTGATATTTAGCTGAAATTAAAAATTGGTTTCCGGTTTTAAGAAAAGTACCCTTCGGACAGGGAAGACAGTTCTGAACTCCATTTTTCTTGGTGACGGTATGAATGCGAATGTTACTTTTTTGCGTTGCATAAGAGACAACTTCACCCTGCAAGGAGCAGAACAGAAATACAAAAGATTCCAGCTTCGAATATTTTGAATAATATCAACCGTTAACTCGGAACCACGAGAGTATGCAAAGATGAGTCAATAGTTCGCAGACACGGATTGTTTTTTCAAGACGTGCAGCTATTTAAGAATTCAACCCTAATTAAATATACATGAGTGGGGGCAGGCTTGGAGCAGATTTTCTTTCAACGTATGAAGAGGGAATAAAAAGAGAATGGATTATAGGCAACGGGCTTGGAGGATATGCTTCCTCTACAGTCATCGGGGCAGGGACCAGGACTTACCACGGACTGCTTATAGCAGCTCCGGAGAATTCTCCGGGGAGGCTTTTGGTGCTTTCTTCCCTTGATGAGGAAATCTCAATCGATGAAGAAGTATATCGGCTTGCGACCCATAAATACCCGGACAATATTTGTCCTATGGGCTTCAATTACCTTTCCGAATTCACTCGTGCCCCATTTCCCCTCTGGGTTTACCAGCCCGGTGATTTTGTCTTAAAGAAAAAAGTCTTCATGGTCCATAATAATAACACAACCTTCGTTCTCTATGATATTACATCCGAAAAAGAGGGAGCTTTGCTAAGAATTTACCCTCTGGTAAGCTCAAGAGACTTTAATCTCACTGCTCGCTCCGGATACCTTTCCTTCTTCCAGAAAGCTGGTCCTGCGGGAGTAGAACTGGCAAGTTCTAATGGTTTTACTTTTTCGCTTTCATCCAATCTCCAGTACCATGCCGAACCAAAGTGGTACTATAACCTGGAGTATGATGCTGAGAAGAACCGGGGACTTAACTTTCAGGAGGATATCTTTAATCCGGGTTATTTTGAAAGCACACTCGAGCCGGGGACTTCCCGCTTTTTTATTGCTGCTTCAACAGGAGATATTTCTTCTCTTACTCTCGAGAAAGTTGATAAACTCTATACAAGGGAAGCAAATCGGCAGAACCTTCTTGTTCTCGATTCGAAGCTTACTGAGCCATTTGCTCTCAAACTTCTCAAGGCAACTGACCCTTTTGTAGTGAAAAATCACTTTACAGGTGAAAACACAGTTATTGCAGGATATCACTGGTACTCTGACTGGGGAAGAGATGCCATGATTTCTCTGCCTGGCCTGTTTTTAATTCCTTATCGGTTTGATGAGGCAAAGTCCGCTCTCAAAAATTTTGCCCGGTATTGTCGGAGAGGCTTGATCCCCAATACTTTTCCGGCTTTCGGAGGAGATCCGGTTTACAATACAGTGGACGCTTCTCTCTGGTTTATTCATGCTCTGGACCGCTATTTCGCATATACGAAAGATTTCCTTTTCCTCTCGGATATCTGGGATACTGTAGGTGATATTATAGACAATTATTGCGAAGGCACAGATTTTGGAATCGGCATGGATTCTGATTGTCTTATTCGGCAGGGACCTCAGCTAACCTGGATGGATGCTAAAGTAGGGGAATGGGCAGTGACCCCAAGAGCAGGTAAAGCCTGTGAGATAAATGCTCTCTGGTATAACGCCCTGAAAACTGCTTCTTACATGGGTACTCTTCTCGGCGAAGATATTTCCTTATATGAAACTCTTGCAGCCGGGATAGCTTCGAATTTTGAAAATGTTTTCTGGAACCCGGAAACTAACTGTCTCTTTGACCTCGTATATCAGGATGAGACCGGAAACCAGGTTAAAGACCCTGCAATCCGCCCTAATCAAATCTTTGCTGTCTCGCTCCCTTATACTATGCTTTCTCCTGAAAAAGAAAAAGCGATTGTAGACCGAGTTGAAAAAGATCTTTTGACTCCATTCGGGCTCAAAAGTCTATCGAGTGATCACCCATTATATATAGGACAGTACCGTGGAGACGCCCTTACCAGAGATACGGCCTACCACAACGGGACAGTCTGGCCCTGGCTCCTCGGGGCCTATGTGAAAGCTTACCTGAAAGTCCATAATTCTTCGAACAGCAGCCTTGAGGCCATGCGGGCTCTTCTTGAGGGCTTTGATACGCACCTTGAAACCGCAGGTATCTGCACCATTTCTGAAGTGTTTGATGGGGACTATCCTCACTCTCCAGGTGGGGCTATTGCCCAGGCCTGGAGCGTTGCAGAAATTTTCAGGGCATACGTAGAAGACGTGCTTGGGATCAAGCCTTAAAAAAGGAATTGTGTGTGCAGCCTTTAATAAAGGAATAATATTATCTATATGATCTGGAAGGGATATGGTGGGATGCCTGCAAAATAGGCTTATCCCCTCAGCCAGATCGTGAATATGGAATCTGATGCCGATTATTCACTGAAAAACCGTAAACAAAAGAATAACACCCAGGGATGATACGAAGCGATAAGCTTTTTAGCTAAGATAGCCGGCGTAATTGATGGGAAAAATCTCATATTACCTTAAGAAGTCAAAAATAGACCGAATTTGATGATTCATGCGGCTATATATCTCTAATCTATTCAATAAAGAGATAAGTTTATTAACCGTAGATAGTTATTGGGACTGAAATCACTTATAGAGAACAGCCACCTCTGAGATGATATCAATGGATCCACTAGAAAAAATTTTCGGGAAAACCGCACAGATGACAGTACTTAAAAACCTGATCGAAAACCAGAATGAACCAACCTACCTTTCAGGTATAGCCGAAGCAACCGGATTGTCTCACTCCAGCGTATCAAGGGTCATCACACCTTTGGTCGAGTCAGGCGTTATCCTGGAAAAACCCCTCGGAAAGCAAATCCGCACTTTCCAGCTGAACATGGAAAGCGAGGCAGCAAATTTAATCGTAGATTTTTACAACAAAATCAACCAGATGATTAAGTCTGATTAATAAGAAGCATGGAAAGTTGAAATTCAAGAACATAAAGACTCATTTATCTTTCTTTCCAGGCTTTGCATAGATACCGGACTTACGCATTGTAGGTTCAGGATATCTATTTTTTCTTTTTTACGTTCCGAGCTGATTTTAGAGCTTAAAATTTGAGCTTTGAATCTGGTATTTTGAGTGATTAATTGAGTTTCTGATAATTAACCTACTTTTCGCAGTATTTTTTCGAAAATTAATATTTTCTCTGATAACTTGTTTAAAATATCTCCAAATAAAAGAGAATCAAATTGAAACTTGATGATAACTGAATGCTACCGTTTTTTGTCTTTAAACCACCATCTAGCCGTTTTAACTCCTGCATAAAAATCCAAGATTGATGATAACTGAATGCTACCGTTTTTTGTCTTTAAACCACCATCTAGCCGTTTTAACTCCTGCATAAAAATCCAAGAAATTCACGTTAAGATTGAAAATCGATAGCAGAATAAAATAATAAATGTCCAAAAAATACTGTATAAAGTGAGTCTTATATCCAATTTTTCCTCGGAAAGAGGACAAATTGTGTAGCCTTAATAAGGCTACCTGAACAGTTAAGTTTCATGTTATTTTTCTCTGTTCTATTGCGTAAGTTCTAAACGGTTAACTATACCTTCCTATGTTGATCTGGCTGCCATTTTCTCCCGACTCTTTTGAATAAGTTACTGAAGTATGTCCTGCACCAATGCAAGGAGAGTTTGGTTTCAGGTGGTAATCATGTTTATTCCGGTTTACAAAGAGCGGATCTACATAGATGTCAGTGGTTGATGTGCAGTTCAGGTAGTTATCTGCAGAGTTATTGTACAGACAGTTATTTTCCAGCACAAAAGTATGTGTTTCAGAGAGATAATTGATTGCTGCATATCCTGTCCCATCAGGATTTTTTGTGCGCTTCCGGGTATTTACGATAATATTATTGCGGACAATTGTTGTATATCCTGTTCCTTTAGGTGAAAGATTGGGATGACCTTCATATGTAGGATATATGTGAGTACCTTTAGGATACATGTGAATAACTGCAGAATGATATACACCGTCAAAGATATTGTTTTCAATGAGGGTATCATAAAATCCACTTGTTACTATGCCTCCAACCCAGTCAATACCCGGGTTTGTACCAGTATTATAAAAGATATTGCGATAAATGTGGACATTCTGTGCATCTTCCCTGGTATAAAGCTCTGACCAGCCTATCAACCAGATCGCGGGTCCATAAGTATTATGGATAGTATTGTTATAGACCTCCACATTATTGACTACACCTGTTGTTTTCTCAATCAGAATTCCAGGGCCTCCTGCACTCCAGTGGTAAAAGGAGTCGATTACATTATCATGGAATTTTACGTGGTTTGAGTTCAATACTCTAAGACCGCTGTCAGTCCTGCAGGTTATTTTATTGTTCCAGGCCTCTACATTCAGGCAATCGATAGCAAAAAGTCCATTATGCCCCAATTTATACACGTTGTTATTGTAAAACTGAATATTATAACCACGATTTGCTTTCAACCCTTCTCCATGCCCGTCATGCATGTACATGTCATGAACTTGAATGTCCCTGGAATTGAGGAAGTGGACCATATTGTAATATCCGAGTCCTTTCTTTTTGTCTTGATTATTGTCATGATTTCCGTCAATTTCAAATCCTTTTATAGCGACTCCATGGATTCCGGTATTGTTCATCTGCGTTATCAGGGGCTTACCCACTGGCCATTCCGCTTTGTCTTTAAGCTTAATTACGGCTGTAGGATCTCCTTCCAGGGTCGTATTATTTCCAATGAAAATACTATCTGAAATAACGTATGTATTTGGACCTTTCAAATGAACGGTTGTGAACAACGGATTTTCTGCAACATATTCAAGAGCTTGATTTATCTCTACCTGATCATCACTCCCATCACAGGTGAAGTTTTCACTTCCATCTCCCGCTACATAAACCGTCTTATCTGATGGTATGTATGAAGAATTGGACTATATGTTATGAAGAGTGAATATCCCCAGTGAAATCACGAAAATTAGACTTAAAATGGAAAATCCTATTTTTTTCCTGTTTTGCAGTACGTACCTAAGATATTTTTCGTTCATTTTATCCCCTACTTTCTATTACAAACCCCAGTCAAGGAAATGTCTTGAAAGGAAATACTTACTCAAAGATGAATAAATAAACACATAATCAATCATTAGAAATATATTTATGAATAATTATGAATAAGAGTTTCAATAGAAACTCTTAGGCCATATAATATTTTCTATATTTTAACGACTGAATAACTTTTTATATAAACAAAGAGCAAGAAAGACGAAGTTTCTCCATAAGCTATAAGTGAAAAATGAGGGTCAAAACTTAATAAATTAGGATCTACGGGTCATTCAAAAATATTTAAAGGCAGTGTGGCGGAAGTTCTATAAATTCGAAGAAAGGCATAACCCCATGAAATGTATACAAAATCGTAAAAATAGAATTCACTACTGTTTAGCTGAATCAAGTCATTCCATACTTTTTGCATTTCAGGGATATGCGGAACTGCAAAGTTAAGGGGTTTGGCTGCACTTTTTTGGACGCTAAAATCTTCATCCCCGGTGAGTTCCTGTACCTTAAAATAACTTTTAAAGCTCACTACTAACGTGTGCTTATCTTCCAGGGTTTGAAAAACGCCTGGCTTTTTTTGGCTTAATATTTTTGGATGTCCACTGTAGTTCTTCTGTTTGAGTTTACATATAGACTGAGTCGTATTAATAGGAATTTTCGATATAATCGGAATTTTCGTTTTTTTTGGTTTTGCAATAGAAGAAGGAGATATTATCCCTATTTAACAGAGTTTTTTGGTGAAACCGGAAGATAGGTAAATTATATTATTGATCCGGGAAATTAATAATATAATGGCTATAATGGGTGGAAGGGAAGTAGGAAGAGGGCCTCTGCAACTGGACATAGGTATAGTTGTATCAGGCCTTGGAGGGAACTCAAATGAGGAAAGGAATCAATTAAATGGCCTTTTTTCCTTTTCTGGCATCGATTTTGGACTCTATATCGGACCATCATATAATCCGTTTCGGACTATAGGGCCCAGTATCGGCATTGGTCTGGTCATAGGGTCGAATGGTTTTCTGGCTGCAAAATTAGGTATACATTTCAGAAGAGCGTTTGGTCTGGCTATGCTGTTTCCTATAGTTCCCATTTATGGTGTTACCGGAGCGAGCTTTTTAGCTGCGCTGCCTGTTTCAGAAGGAGTTAAAGCTGCAGCAACTGTCCCGTTACTGTTAGTACCAGCAGCTGTTGTATACCAGGAAGATATCAAAAAATTACGTAAACGTGGGACAGAAGTGGTAAGGAAATTGAGGTCGTATATTTCAGGATAACCAGTACTTCATGATATTAATTCTGAATATTGAGATTTTCGTGCTTCCTTTCCCGGAAGTTTCTGAGTTTTCCGTCTAATTTCACCAATCGACCTAACCATAAATATATATCGTTCTTATTCAAAATAGCCACTTGTGACCTCTGGAGAAACTGTGCGAGCGGAAATATTCGTATCCGGAAGGGTACAGGGCGTGGGTTTTCGAAGGTTTGCAAGAAATGCTGCCGAGCGCTTTGGGGTGGACTGTAACCCTATAAACCTCAGGGATGGTAGTGTTTTTGTTCTCGCTGAAGGCAGGCAAGAAGCCCTCGAACTTCTGATAAACGAGCTTCGGAAAGGGCCGACTTTTGCTCACGTAGAAGACGTTGATGTTACTTTTAAAGAAGCCCTGGGAAATGTGTACGATCTTTGAGATCCTCTTTATAGCCTGTAATTTTTGCTCTGTTCCTGAAAAAAGAGTATTCCATTGTGAACCTGGTTCCGGGAAGCCCTAATGGATGAAGCTCCAAAAAAACAATATATGAGAACTATACTCTTCTTATTACTTAAAATTTAAAATAAATTATTCAGTACTGATGAAAATTAATAAACGCTTTATAAATATCCAATAATCTCTGAAACTGACCACCATGTTTCTGAAACTCTTTTCCCTATTTCTGATTATTCCCCTTGTTGAGATTTATCTCCTGATCACGATAGGGGGCATAATCGGAACTCTAAACACCATACTTATTATTTTGATTACTGCGACCCTTGGAGCTTACCTGACAAAAAGCCAGGGCTTTCGGGTGCTCCGCCAGATCCAGGAAGCAACAGGACAGGGATATATGCCGGGAAATGAACTCCTGCACGGGCTCTTTGTATTGATCGGAGGTTTTGCCCTCCTGACTCCCGGCTTTCTGACCGACGCTATAGGATTTTCCATGCTAATTCCTCAGGTTCGAGAAATCTATGTGGGAATAGCAAAAGGGATCATCAGGAAAAAGATACATCAGGGCAACTTCCAGATGCGGATGTATACGGATTTCAGGTAACCTGCAACCGCAGAAGCGGCAGAAAAAAATCCTCGAGGATGTAGACAAAACAGAATTAAGTGTAATCTGAAATAGTATCTGAAATAGTATCTGAAATACTATCTGAAATACTATCTGAAAAACACTCTTTTTCACTTATATTCTGTTTCACACCTTTTTTAGTTTCATTATTTTTTGGGAGTTAAGCTTCTCAGGATAGAAGCCCGAACACGTAAAGCAGCGCTGGCGCTAGAAAAACCGTAATCAAACCGGCAATCCCTATTGCAAGCCCGCTCATTGCTCCTTCGGTTTCCCCTATTTCTATTGCCCTTGTTGTCCCGAGAGCGTGAGCAGCTGTGCCGATTGCAATACCGACTGCAACTCCGTCTTTTATACGGAAGCAGCGGCAGATGAATGGCCCTAGCACAGCCCCCAGGATTCCTGTTACTATAATTGCAGCCACTGTTATTGCAGGCAGGCCTCCTATCTGTTTTGAAATCTCTATTCCTATGGGTGTAGTCACGGATTTCGGGACAAGAGAATTGGTTATGGCTTTATCAAGCCCGAAAAAGCTGGAGAAAATAAGAATGCTTGACATACCCGCAATGCAGCCTGCACTAATTCCTGTAATTATAGGGAGGGCATCGCTTTTCAGGAGCTGGATTTTTTTGTAGAGAGGCACGGCAAGGACAACGGTTGCAGGCCCGAGGAAGAAGGAAATGTAGTCTCCGCCCATATTATAAGTCTCAAAATCTATCCTGAAATAAAGGAGGAAAAGAATCACAAGCACAAAGCCCACAAGAAGGGGGTTGAAGACCGAAGAACGGGTCTTCTTATAGAGCAGAGTACCTATCTGAAAAGCAACTAAAGAAATAAGAATTCCAAATAAGGGTGTATTGAGAAACTCATTCAAAAAACCAACCTGCACTTCAGCTCACCTCTTTCGTTTTTCTTTCGCGTGCCTGTATTCTTTCGGATGCCTGTATTCTTTCGGATGCCTGTATTCTTTCAGATGCCTGTGCTTTTTGAGGATTTTTCCCGACCGTAACTTTCCCTTTTCCGGAAAAAGCCATCTTCATCGACCTTCTCTGGAGGAACTTTTTGACAAACTCTACTGTCATCCCGGTTACACCCAGAATTATCACTGTTGAGATAATGGAAACCCCGATGACGGCGGTCAATTTTCCTTCAAGCACAGCAAAGCAGGTTATAAGGCTGACACCTGCGGGAAGGAAGAAAAAAGCCAGGTTATCGAGCAGAAAATCACTTACCCGGTCTATCATTTCGAGTTTAATTACACCTGTATACAGGCCGAAGAAAAGGATTAACATACCCAGGATATTGCCCGGAACAGGCAACACGAATGCTTTCTGAAGCAGCTCGCCCAGAAAATATATGCCAAGAATAATAGAAAATTGTTTTAGCAAAACCTCTTTTGCCTCCTGTTAACTGGAACCGGACTAAAGAAATCGAATTATAAATACCTTCGTAGTGATTGGAAAATTATTTGCAGTGTAATCCAGGCCGTCGGTACAACCTGATATTTTTTATTTTCAGATACTTTCCCCATGTACGTTCCTTCAGATACTTTCACATTTCCGATACTTTCGCACCTTCATGATACAAACTGAAAGTTTTCAAAGGGCGCACAATAAATTCATATCGAGCAAACTCCTATTTTCCCTGGGGGTTCTGATGGGAGAGAAGCGCTTAGTATACATGGACCATGCAGCCACCACTTTCACAAAACCGGAAGTGGTTGAAACTATGCTGCCTTTTTTGAAAGAACATTTCGGCAATCCTTCGTCCCTGTACTCAATAGGGAGAGAAGGCCGGGAAGCCGTGGAAACCGCCAGGGAAAAGCTTGCAAAGGCGCTAGGGGCCAGGCCAGAAGAAATATATTTTACTTCAGGCGGGACCGAGTCTGACAACTGGGCTGTCAAAGGCACGGCTTTTGCCAGGCGAAAGAAAGGAAAGCACATCATCACCACGCCAATCGAACACCATGCAGTGCTTTACCCCTGTGAGTATCTGGAAACACAGGGCTTTGATGTAACCTATCTGCCTGTAGACAGGTATGGGCTTGTAGACCCTGCGGAGGTGGAAGCCGCAATAAGAAAAGATACCGTCCTGATTTCGGTCATGTATGCAAATAACGAAATAGGGACAACCGAACCCATTTTAGAGATAGGAAAAGTTGCCAGAGTACACGGGATCCCTTTTCATACCGATGCAGTACAGGTAATAGGGAAGGTCCCCCTTGATCTGCAGCGGGAACATAAGGATGTGGACATGCTCTCTCTTTCCTCACATAAATTTTATGGGCCAAAGGGGGTCGGAGCCCTTTACATAAGAGAAGGGACAGAAATTGATAATTACATGCACGGGGGCGCGCAGGAGAGAGGAAAACGCGCAGGGACAGAGAATGTCGCAGGGATCACAGGCATGGGAAAGGCAGTTGAACTTGCAACTGCAAACATCGAGGAACATAATGAAAAGCTCAGGAAAATGAGAAACCGGCTCATGGCCGGAATCCTTGAAATTCCCCACTGCAGGCTCAACGGGCATCCGGAAAAACGTCTTCCTGGGAACCTGAACTTCAGTTTTGAGTATATAGAAGGGGAGTCCCTGCTGCTCATGCTTGACCAGATGGGGATCTGCTGTTCAACAGGTAGCGCCTGCTCTTCGGGTTCTTCCGAACCTTCACACGTGCTCAGGGCAATAGGAGTGCCTCCGAAAACCGCCCAGGGTTCTCTGCGCCTGACCCTTGGGGATGCAAACTCAGAAGAAGATATTGATTATGTACTCGAGGTGCTGCCTGAGGTCGTTGGAAAATTGAGGGCTATATCTCCATTCTATAAACCTGCGGATAAGAGTGAATAAAAGTGGATAAAAGTGGATAAAAGTGGATAAGGGCTGATGAAAGCTGATGAAAGCTGATGAAAGCTGATGAAAGCTGATGAAAGCTGATGAAAGCTGATAAGCCTGAGAGAAAAATCGCAATCTAAGAAGTGAGGGAAAAGCGAGGGGATTTTGTGTATAATAAAAAGGTGATGGACCATTTTATGAATCCGAGAAACGTGGGGGAAATAGAGAATGCTGACGGCGTCGGAGAAGCCGGAAACCCTCATGGGGACCAGATGAAAATTTTCCTGAAAATCCGGGACAACAGGATCGAGGATGTAAAATTCAAGACATTTGGCTGTGCAGCAGCAATCGCATCAAGCAGTATGGCAACAGAGCTGATAAAAGGCAAAACCCTCGAAGAAGCCTGGGGGCTTACAAACGAAGCCGTGGCTGAAGCGCTTGAGGGGCTGCCCCCGGGAAAACTGGAGTGCTCGGTAGTGTCCAGGGAAGCCATTCACAGGGCAATCAATGAATATCGTAAAAAGCAGGGATTTGAGCCTCTTGCAGAGCAGGCCTGAGATCAATCACCTCGCTGAAACCCCTGTAAGCCTCCCGAATATCTTTATCGTAAACTTGATAATAAGGGTACCAGATCATACCCTATGAAAAAAATAGGGATCGCAATTACTGACCCGGAAGACTGGACAGCCCGGGCCCTCATCAATGCAGCGAAGGAAAAAGGCTTTTCTCCTTTTGTTCTCGACCTAAGGACAGCAGAGGTCAGTGTAAGTTCAAAAACTCACGAGCCGGCAGCTCTTTTTAAAGCAGGGGAAATCCTGCTCTCAGACCTTGATGCCCTCATTGTCAGAGATGCAGGGGCAGGGGCTTTTGAAGGAGTATCTTTCAGGTTTGATGTCCTGAGAGAGCTGGAGGCAGAAGGAGTTCCGGTTATAAACTCTCCGGAAGCTATCCGGAATGCGGCAAACAAGTACCATGCTTCTTATCTCCTGGCAAGAGCCGGCCTTCCGGTACCTGAAACCATAGCCGTCCAGAGTGTGGAAGCAGCCTTAAGGGTAGTATCCGGGTTCGGAGATGCTGTCATAAAACCTGTTTTTGGTTATAAGGGAAAGGATATTGCAAGGGTAAAGGAAGGAGAAATCAGGTTTTCAGATCGAAAAACCGGGCCTGTACTTGTGGAAGAGGCTCTTGAAAGCCTGCTTGAAGAAAGGGGGATGCTGTATATCCAGGAGTTTATAGAAAACCCCGGGAGGGACATAAGGGCTTTTGTTGTAGGGGGCACTGCCATAGGCGCAATTTACCGAAAAGCCGCAGCAGGTTCCTGGGTAAACAACCTCAGTCAGGGAGGAAGTGCAGACAGATGTGTACTTACCGATGAACAAAAAGAAATTGCAGAAAAAGCTGCCCTTGCAGTAGGCACGACATTTGCAGGTATTGATATTATAGAAGGCCCTGAAGATCAAAATGAAAATAAAAATGAATCTAAAAATAAATCTAAAAATGAATCTAAAAATGAATCTAAAAATGAAAATAATAAAATTGAAGATAGAGGCAATGGAAATAAACAGGGTTCCCGGATACTTGAGGTTAATGGGACGCCTTCAGGAAAAGGTATTTTTGATGCATGGGGAATAAATACTGCCGAATATATTTTGGAATACCTTCAAAATATTATATGAACTAACTATAAATTGTATTGAATATAATATAATATAATATAATATTTTTAGGAAGATTATTAATAGAGGTTTTATCAAACCTGGAAACTATAGATCTATGAAAACAGTACTATCAGATATTTGAAAACAGTAAAGCAGTCTGTAGGACTGAAGCAGTCTGAAGAAGGTTGTGAGAAAGCCTGAGAGAACATCTCAAACTCGATCCGGAAAGGCTGCACAGAAAACATTTAAGATATAGGCTGTCTTTGAATAAGCCCGAGGCAAAAAATGAGTGAATACAAACAGTGTATAGTAACCCGGGATGACCTGAAACTTTCCAAAGGTAAGTTTGCTGTACAGGTGGCTCATGCTGCTCTTTCTGCGGCTGAATGGGCAAGCAAAAGCGACCTTGAAAAATGGAGGGAAGGAGGACAAAAAAAAGTTGTCCTGAAAGTTCCCACCCTTAAGGACCTTTATGAGCTTAAGGAAAAAGCAAGACGGGAAGGGCTTCCAACCGCTCTGATACAGGACGCAGGACTTACGGAAATTCCTTCCGGAACAGTCACAGTGCTCGGAATCGGACCGGCAAAAGAAGAGCTTATAGATAAGATTACTCGGGATCTTAAACTTGTTTAATTACCAGAGTGCCCGGATAAAGGGACTAGAGACCCGTTTTAATAAAGTGATAGAGGATACCTGAAGAGATGTTTTCACTGACAGAAGAAAGTTCTGCCTGTTATTCTATTCCGGAGGGTATTAATGAATAACCCAGGGGTTTCAGGAAAAAACGCAGCCTTGAAAATTGCTGTCTTATGTATATGCCTTGTACTGGTTACAATGGCTGGATTTTTCATTTCGGACTCAATTGGTAATTTTACGCATGAGTTAAGAGATTGTCTTGGACTGGGTGTGAAGCCTGAAAGCTCTGAAAAGGTATTCACACCTGATACGGCTTCTTTTACTTTTCCGGCAATACCTTCATATTCCACTGCGAAAAAAGAACTTACTCCTGTCCTGAGAACTCCACTGCAGCCTGGTTTTTCTCTGAGCAGCAGTTATCAGACCTCAGATTTTTTCCAGGGAGGAATAAGTTATTTTAAAATAAGTATCAAAAACGAAGGTCGAAACCCAATCTTTATTGATAGGTACGGAGTTTCTGTTAACGCCTCCGAAAACAAGATCTTTTCCGAAGACTGTGGAGCTTTACTTATCCCGGGAGAAGAGCAGAGTCTCGGAATAATTGCAGTTCAGGTACCCGAAGAAGAAAAAGCCAGCATCAGCATCGTCCTCTGGCTGCTTGCCTCGACATCGGAAGGCAAATGGCATGAATACGAGCCCTATTTAATGAACGGGTTCACTACGGATCTAAAGCCGATGTCCGAAAAAATTACTCCAAAATACAGATACAATCCTGCTTATTACTTTAATAAAATAAACCGATTGGTGGAACCAGCCGAGCCTGATGTAAGGAACAGAGCAGCCGAAGTAGCCCGCTCATATCCCGGAGCTTATAATATCTATCAGGTCTGTGCCCTTTTTGATATGGTAAAAGAGGAAGTCGAATATGTAAGTGACCCGAGGGGTAACGACATATGGGAGCCAGCCAACGTTACTCTGAGGATCGGAGCAGGAGACTGTGAAGATCAGGCAATTCTCCTCTCATCCATGCTCGAAGCTGTGGGGGGTACGACTCGAGTCTATCTGACAGACACCCATGCCTTCGCAGGTGTCTATATAGGCAACGGAACCCATTCAACTGACGCCGCAGTTAAAGGAATAAGGGCTTATTACGGAAATGTTGACGTAAACTACCTGACCGATGAATACGGTTCCTGGCTCATGCTCGACCCTACTTCCAGCCTTTATGCAGGCGGACTTCCAGGAAAAACAGCTCAGGCAAAGGTTCAGGCAATCGGAGAAAACGAAACTTACAGGAGCTGGACCTTCGTAAACACAAGCGAAGTAAAAGTGATTGACATCAGCACCAGAGCAATTAAATAAGTTCCACCTATTAACCTCGGAAGCACACGGGAAGAAAACACTTCCCTGGAAGCTGTTGATCTGCACCATTAATCAGCAGATCTTATCCTTTTAATTCTTAGTCAGTAATCCAGCCGTAAATTATACCCATCAAATTTTATCCCGTAAATTATACCCAGTAAATTTTATCCAGTAAATTTTATCCCGTAAATTATACCCAGTAAATTTTATCCAGTAAATTTTATCCCTTAAATTATACCCAGTAAATTTTATCCAGTAAATCAAGCCGTAAATTTTTACCAGGAAATATTACCCAATTTATTAAAGGAGTGTTTGCAACTTATGGAAGTTCCGGAAATTGAAAAACAGATAGGAATGAATCTTTACTTTACTGATACCGAAGGTCTTGGAGGGCAGATCCGCCAGGAAATAGAGGATTTTATTGTAAAAGAGATCACAAACCGGGAGGAAGGAAAGGAAGGAAAATACCTCATCCTTGAACTTACAAAACGGGACTGGGATACACACCACATGACCCGGACCCTCGCAAAAATCCTGCAGGTAAGCCAGAAAAGAATCAGCGTTGCAGGCACAAAGGACAAAAGGGCACTCACCACCCAGAAGATCAGCATATTTGATACCGATGCATCCGAAATTGAAAAAATCCACTTAAAAGACATAGAATTAAAAGTGCTGGGCCGCTCCCGGAAGTCCGTGGAACTTGGAGACCTGTGGGGAAATGATTTCATAATTACAATCCGGAATATTGAGAATTCTCCCGAAGAGACAGGTTCTCTGCTCAAAAAGACAACTGACGAAATTCTTGCGCAGGGCGGCGTTCCCAACTTCTTCGGGGTCCAGCGTTTCGGCTCTGTCCGCCCTGTGACTCATCTGGTAGGAAAAGACATTGTTGAAAGAAACTTTGAAAAAGCAGCCCTTCGCTATATTGCTGATCCCTTCCCGGATGAACCTGAGGAGACAAAAAAGGCCCGCCAGTTTGTCAAAGAGACCCGCGATTATAAAGAGGGCCTGAAAACCTATCCCCTCCGGCTGGGCCACGAACGGGCAATGATGAACCACCTTATAGCAAACCCGGAAGACTATTCCGGAGCTTTCCGCGTACTCCCCCAGAACCTCTACAGGATGTTTGTACACGGCTACCAGTCCTATATTTATAACATAATTCTCTGCCGCCGGATTGAACGTGGCCTCCCCTTAAACCAGGCAGTAGACGGAGATCTCGTCTGCTTCAGGAATGAAGCCGGCCTTCCGGATTCCTCAAAGACTGAAATAGTCACCTCCGAAACCGTAAACGCCATGAACCGCCTGATAAAGCTAGGCCGTGCTTTCATCACAGCCCCACTTCCGGGCTTTAAGACTGCATTTGCATCCGGAATCCCGGGAGAAATCGAAAGCGAGGTCCTTAAAGAACTTGAAGTCTCTCTCGAAGGCTTTAATATAGAAGAGTTCCCGGAAATGAGCTCGAAAGGAACCCGCAGGGAAGTCCTCCTGCAGGTGGAACCGAAGTTCGAGGTCTCGGAAGACGAGCTGAACCCCGGAAAATCAAAGGCAGTGCTTGAATTCATGCTGCCCAAGGGAAGTTATGCAACAACCGTGCTGCGGGAATATATGAAAGTTGACCCTCTGCAGATGAGCTGAGAACTCAAAACAAGCCGGGCTGCAGAAAATTCAGTCCGCATGAAAACCGGGCTGCTAAGTAAGGCAGCCCTCTACTCTTTTTAGCTATGACAGCCGCCGGTTTCCCAAAACGTTCCCACCTACACTCGACGCAATCGAGAGGCTTTTGCCCCCTTGACGTCCGGGTCCTTGAATTCCGCATACAGGGGGTTCTGACTACAGTGTTCGCAGGGGGCATGGAAGCCTTCTTTAGTTGGTTGGAGTTAATACAATCTCAGAAGCAAGGGAGTGGCCTTCCTCACTTACAGTTTTTCTGCTCCTGAGAAAACCAAACTCCCTCCAGAGCAAGCCCAGTACAACCACAAGCATCAGGAATTCCGCAGCCGGAGTTGCGAGCCAGACCCCATCAATGCCCAGGAAGGAGGGCAAAATCCAGAGCAAGGGGAGGAGGAAAAGAAATACTTTTCCTAGCTGGATGAAAAGGGAAGTTCTGACCCTGTTTATGGCCTGGAAATATACCGAACCCAGCATGACCGTTCCCTGGGCAAGGAGGGCAAAAATGAAAATCCCCATGCCGTTGAGGGTAATTGCCAGGAGTTCGGGGCTGTCGTGGTTGAAGATACGGATAACCTGTTCCGGATATACTGAGAGAAAGAGAAATCCGCATGCTCCGGTTCCAATGCAGGAAATCGCAGCCAGCTTCAGGGTTCCTGCAACCCGGGAGTAACAGCGGGCTCCGTAATTGAACCCGATTATTGGCTGGGTGCCAACCGCGATTCCTTCAAAGATAAGGGAGAAGATCGAGAAGGCATATCCTATGATACCGTAGCCTGAAACCGCAAGGGCCGATCCGTACCTGAGCAGCATGTAATTGTTTGCAAAGAGCAGGAAGAAGGTTGAAAACTGAATTGCAAAGGACGGAAGGCCTGCCTTTATGATCTCAAGAATAACTCCCGGCTCCAGGCGAAAGGCCCGGGGTTTTAGCCTCAGTCCGGCCCACCTGCTGAAAAGGTAGAGCGACAGCAGGATTCCGGAAAGGGAAAAAGCGATTACGGTGGCAATGGCAGCTCCCGGAATTCCCATGCCCATGCGTACGATGAAGAGGTAATCTAGCCCGAGATTTACGCCAACACCCACAACCATACATAACATGGCAAGGCCGGGTCTTCCGTCGTTTCGGACCAGGGGATCGAGGGCGATTGCCAGGAGCAGGAATACCGATCCTGCAAAAAGAATCCTGAGATAGTCATCGGCCATGGCAAAAACCGGGCCGGAAGCTCCCAGCAGCCGGAGGTAGGAATCCGAGAAGGTTAGCCCGAAGATGGTAAGCCCTATTCCCGCAAGCAGGAGCAGGGGAAAAGCATTATGCACAAGTCGATGAGCCCGCTTTTGATCTCCCCTGCCAAGGGCCAGGGCTACAAGGCTTGATGCCCCGATTCCTATCATGTGACCTGCTGCGGCTATGGCGATAAGCGTGGGAAACGCAAGGGTCACCCCTGCCAGTCCCTGATCACCCACGGCGTTTCCGATAAATAAACCGTCAATAACTCCCTGGATTCCCACAACGATCAACCCGATGGTTGTAGGGAATACGAATTTCAGGAACAGCTTCCCGATGCTTGCATCCCTCATTTCCTGCTCATCGGTCATGCATTTTCCTCTTCCAGACCGGCGGCGATTTTCTCAAAAATCTTCTCCAGAACCTCAAGTTCTTCATCATCCAAGATTTCCCGGACTTTTTCGAAAAACTTCATGTCAGCCCCGTTTTCAATCTCAACTACCTTTTTCCCTTTATCGGTAAGCCTTAAAAGGCAAACTCTTCCGTCTTTCGGAGAAGCCCCTGTTTCAACCAGGTCTTTTTCCGCCATTTTAGAGACCATGTTACTTGCAGAAGGTTTACTGACCTCCATGGCCTTTGCCAGTTCGGACATTGTGGGATTGCCGAGGGAATTTATTTTCCTGAGGTAAAGGAATGTATTGAAGCTGATATCGCTGTATTCTTCGGAGAATTCATATTCTTTTAAATTTTTTTGATAATATCGGTCAATTTTTTCAAAAAACTGAGAGATTGCCATTTTTGCTCTCCATTAACGAGATTAGTGGGATTTAGTTAGCCAGACTAACTAGTTAGTTAGTCTAACTAATATTTGAGGTTTTCGTTTGGCAAATATAATTATAAAACCCGCCTATGCATCCCGGAAACACCTTCCTAAGCCAGCATATTTGAAAAATGGAGGTGAAATATATTTTTTCACTACTGCCTGTTTTTATGTAAGTAAGCCCATTATCCATTAAAAAAATCCTGTTTATTCACCACCTCCCTTAAAAAATTCTCTCAAAAACATGGTGCTTGAAAATGACAACCAAAACAGTTCATATAATCTTCACCGAATCGGCGGGGGGCTCCTTGAAATTTGCTCTCCGCGGCAATCCCGGGGAAACTGTCCTTGCCCTTCCGGATGACCTGAGCCTCGGCCCGATCTCCCCATATGACCTGGAATATAGGACAAAATATTTTGAATCCCTTTTTGCAGAAATGGAAGACGAAGCAGCCTACATGACCCAATCTCCCGAAGCCGAAATGTTCTGGAACCGGGTGAAAGACTTCTGGAAGCAGGTATCTGAAACCGAAGCCGAAAAGATCGTCTGGTTTACCCGCAGGTCCGTTATTGAATATACGGGATTCCTGGAACTGCTCTCCCGGGAAAAAAATCCTTCCGAACTCCTTGTTGTTGACCTCACCGAGGGCCTTGACGTTGTTCATGAAAACGGGATAACCGAGCGTATAGTCCCGATTTCCCTTGGGGAATTACGGCCTGAGTGGCTCCTATCCAGGAAAAATAAGGCAAGACGCTTAACAAAAGAGGAACTTGCTTATTACCTGCGCAGGTGGGAAGAACTAAAAAAAGATAATATGCCGCTTCGGACTCTCTGGAGAGGGCAGCTGTATTCCGAATCCCCCGATATTTTTGATGAAAAGATCCTGGAAAGTGTACCTGAAACCTGGGCCAGTGCGGCAAGAGTTGTCGGGGAAATGCTTGGTAAACTCTCGGAGGAATACCATCTGGCAGGGGATATGTTCCTCTATTCCCGCTTGCTCGAACTGGCAAAAGCCGGGCTTGTCGAGACGGAAGGAGAGCGCCGTGCTATGAGGTTCCTGAAAGTCAGGAAAATCCAGGGCAGCTCGCATTAAGAAAACTGCTCAAGCGTTGCCCAAACTTTTTAACTTTTTCAGCCTCACCCACGAAATCGGAGCCGTATACTTTCTTTGCCGGGACCTGTGTCCACCCGGCTCCCTTTCCCAACCCTCATTTGATCACCGGATCTGGATTTATTCAGAATTCAAAAACCTCAATACTCTAATTTTAGTCAGATTATTTCGAATTAAGAATCATTTTTATTCCATTTCCCTAACCATATCAAGGAGCACAAGTTTTCTTGCTTCCTGTATAGGGATAAGGTAGCCATCGACCTCGTCAAGTTTAGGATTTGCCGGGTCTACCCTATATTTTTCAATATAGTCTTCCCTCGCCTCTTCTATTATTTTTGACATTTCCTGCTCGCTTATTACCACATCATAGTGCTCGCCTTCTATCGCACCCTCTGGCGGTTCTCCGGTTTCGCTGGCTATGACTCTAAGATCGCTGTGAAGAATTGTACCATCCAGATAATTTGGAAGTTCTCCCCTGGCAAATTTGAGGTCATTTTCCGTAATATTGTATTCTTCGTACATCTCCTGAAGTTCCTCATCCGTATAACTCACATTGCCAGAAAGAACCACATCAGCGGCTGCTTCAACCTGGCTTTCGTAAAATGCCCCGAGAATTCCGAAAAGACATAAAAAAAATATGATTGCTGCTACCCATGTTTTATTCATGAAAGACTCTCCACGGATCAATGTAGAAAATAAGAAATCAATTACATTACAAAATAATAGAGAAATATTAAATCATATAACTTTTCTGTGGAAAATCAAATATTAAATTATTATAAAATAATTTAGTAAAATAAAATTCAAACTTTACTCCTGGTTTGATGGTTTGGAGAGAAAAAGACAAATAAAGCTTGCATTTAAAATGTAAGGGAGTTGAACAAAAGTATTCAAACGAGAAAAAGAAAAACGGGAAATGAATTGCAGTAAGGAATATGGGAAACAAATATGAAATTTGGAATATCTGCGCTGGTTATAGCAGTATTGCTGGCGGCCGTTTTCTTTGCACCGACTGAGGGCACACAAAAAGCTGCAGATAAGGGGGAAGAGGAAGAAGAGACAGAAGAAAAACCTGCGTATGCGCCCTGGTTTAATGAAGGCGACCCATGGTTTGCTGAAGGTGATGAATTAAACCGGCTTAGTGGTGATGAACTTCGTGCCCTTGCCGAGCAGAACGAGACTGTAAGGAAAATGCTCGAAGAGGACCAGAAGCTTGAGCCCGTCCGGATCGAAAGTCTTGAGGATATAGAGCACCTTCCGGAAAACTATCCTGAAGAATTAAAAAGACAGATGATCGAAGATTACCTTGCTAGACAGAATCTCTCGGAACAGCAAAACAACAGTTCCGATGATTTCCCGGAACCACCAGCTGGTGAAGTAAACGAACCAACAACAAATGATGCTAACGAGTCAACAACAAATTGAGATCGTGCGCAGGCAGCTACAGAGGAATAAAGAGAACAGCTTAGCTTTCCTTAAGGGATGAAGACAATTTTGACCAGGCTTGATCCTGATTCCACGAAGGAGAAAGGCAAAAATGTTACAAAAAATATCCACCCGGGCTTTAGCAATGGCCTCTTTAGTAATGTTGATACTTGTTACAATTTTGTATTACATAAAAGAGTTCTTTTTTCCGGGGCAAGTTTCTTCTTTTATGCTCTTTAGCCAATTCGTGGGCGGAGTGTTTTTTGTCCTGCTGATAGTGGCCGTAGGCGCTCTAAGCATATCAGCCTTCAAACTCGTTTTCAGGCATATTAAAGGAAATTAAACAAACGGTTAGATATTGTATAGAAATAAAAGCTAAATGTGAAAAAGGGGTTTGGGTAACTGAAAATAAAAAACTGCCTTTCACTGGAATTCGTTTTACTGATATTATTTTTAATGATAATACCCGCAGGTACCGCTGCAGCAGCTACGGGCATCACTGTGGATGAAAACGGAGGAGCAGACTATACCTCCATACAGGAAGCTGTAAACCATTCTAAATCCGGGGATACAATTCTCGTTTTCAACGGAACGTATACGGAAAATGTGGACGTGAACAGGGAGTTAACCATAATCTCAAAGTCCGGAAACCCGGAGGATACGATTGTCCAGGCAGCCGACCCGAGCGATCATGTGTTCCATATGACGGCAAGTAATGTTACAATTAGCGGCTTTAACGTTACAGGAGCAAACAGTACCGGGAAAAGCCGCGAGCCTTGTGGGATATACCTTGACGGAAGATCCGAATTATTCAGGGCTCCGGAGGAAAATGTGGATGATGGGGTAAATGAAGGAGTTGATGGAGAAGTAAATGGAGGAGTGAACGGGGGAATGGACGGAGAAGCAGATAGCGGAGTTTATGCCTGCACCCTCTCCAACAATAAAATATCCAACAACATCCTGGGCATTTTCCTGGAAGATGCCGACAACAACACCCTGAGCAATAATACCGCGTCGAATAACTATATCGCTATCTTTCTGGCTGCATCTGACAGCAATGAACTGAAGGGCAACTCCGCGTCGGACAATAAGGGCGGAGTCTTTATGTTCGGAGGCGCAAACAACGCATTTAGCGAGAACAGGATTTCGAGGAGCGGGACCGGTTTTCTGCTGGAATATTACAGCAGTAATAATATTTTTAACAACAACACCGCCCTGGACAATGAAAACGGCTTCTATATCCGGGGCGCCGAAAATATCACACTGATAAACAACAATGCAAGCTCGAACAATGAAACCGGGATCTGCCTGGACTCCTCCTCAAATAACAGCCTGGAAAGCAACAGGGCAGACCTGAACAGGAAATACGGCATCCATCTCAACCATTTTTCCTGGAACAACGAGCTTAAAAACAATACTGCTTCAAGGAACGAGAACGGGATCATGCTGTATTATTACAGCGAAAACAATTCCCTGACAGGAAACACTGCAAACCTTAACAGCAAAAACGGGATCTACCTGAACGAAACCTCCGGCAACACCCTTGAAGCAAACACTGCAAACTCGAACAACGGGCACGGGATCTATCTCAAGTCTTCCACCTTCAACACGCTCAATAACAACACCGTAAGCTCAAACAGCCTTTACGGCATCTACCTTGACCCCTCGAATAATAAAACAGTGAACACAAGGATAGTGACCGAGGATTTCAAGTACTGCAGGTTCCTCGAGGACTCCAGCAACAACAATACGGTAAGCGGGAATTACCTGAATGGTAATAGTGAAGCCATCGTGGCAAATGGTTCGGAAAACAGCATTTATGATAACCATTTCGAGGAAAAAACAACCCTGGAAGTACCTTTCCCCGTCAGGGTAACGGCAGTGATCGACAGAATAAGGTATTTTTTATTAGCTCCCCAAATTCCGGCGAATTGATTTTGTAGAAATGCTGACCATTTCGGGAAAAGGGAAGTTTCCGGAGTCCGACCGAACCTTAACAGTTTACCCGGAGATACTATTCCGTGAATCCAGAAAAGAAAAAAAATATTCAGGCCAGAAAAATCCGGCCGTAAACGGATATAACATCATTCTAACGTTTTTACAGACCATAGCCTGCTTTCCTTTCCACTAACCTTCCATACAGGTTTGCAACAAATATCGAATTTGTGAAGAACATTGCAGGTATGCCCACAAGTACAATTGAAAGGACTGCAAATATAATAAAAAGAGCATACTGTTTCAGTACGGTAATGATATATTCCCCAAGGTTGTCCCTGACGACGTTCAGGATGTCAAACTCAAAGAAAGACTCAACGGTCTGTTTCCTGAAGAAATTAACGGCAAGCATAGGGATCACAAAGAACCCTAACAGCAGGTTGACAATGTTCCCCAGGGTTTCATTAACATACATTGTAGCAAACAGTACAACTGTATATGCAATGTAGAAAGGAAGAGACTTCAGGAAAACCATAAACCCGAGTTTCAGGTCTTCCATAAAATCGAGTTTAATAAGCCTCTCATACCTGCCCTCAATAAATTCATTAACGAGCCTTACAACGTAGCCGAAAAGTGCAAGCCACCCTATTATGGGAATAAATAACAAGAGTATGTAAAGAAGCCTTTGCGGCACTTTGAACGGATATTTAACAGCTTCAGAAAAACTTATGGTTTCTATAATAATCACCAGATATAGTCCTATTTTGTAAGTATATAAAACTTTGTAAAAATAAAACTAGAGAAATATATAAAGTAACATAAATTAATTTACAAAGATCCTGTCCCTGAAAAAGTAAAGCCGAGAAGTAACAATCAGGAAGTATAAGTAAACGAAAATCAAGATATAAGTAAACGAAAATCAAGAAAAATGGAGATACTTACTGTAAAAGCCCGTTCGTAACTGAGCTAATCCCAAAACCAGCTTTGTTCCCAAATCATTAACGTTTTTAGGACTGTTTTCTATGAGCAAAAACTCGATTAAATGTTTGAAATAAGGGACTTGGAGACGTCATTTTGAGTTTTGGGATTAGCTTAATGTATGAGTGTAAACAGTCTGAATTTGATTTTTGAAATGGAAAGCTTTCAGATATGGGTTTTTTCTAACCCCTCCGGATCTTTGCATAAATTTGTTGAGATGAAAAACTTGCCCCGGTTATTTTTTCTTTTTATCTTTTTCGAGCATTTTCTTTGCTTCCTTATCGCCGGAAGAAGCTTTTTTCTGCAGATTTTCCATTTCTTTGCGAGCTCTGGAGTTAGAGATCTTTTCCATATCTTTCTTAGCCATTGCCATATAACAAACCTTCAGCGAGACTGCTTATGCAACCTCTTCGTAATGTTTATGCAGCTTCAACTCTATTACATATTGCTGCAAGTATGGCGCATAAGTGTTGAAAATATTTAATAGTTTCTGTCCGGAAGGAAAAACGCAAATAAGGCAGATTAAAATAAGAAAAATGAAGAAACTGGATAATGAGAATATCCAGGACCAGACTTAAAAAGAAGGGTTTTGGAATATACATTTACGGATTAACTGCATTGGGTCATAGAATCAGGGATTTTCAAGCCCTATAAGCATAAATATCCCTATTAAGAACAACAGAATCGGAAGGAGCACAGCTACTGCAGCCCTTTTTGTGCTAATGTTATGGACATGCTTTCCCCCAATGGTTTGCAGATAGGGTGTGTAAATGATGGAATGAAAAACAGGTACGGAATCAAATATTCCCGGAGCCTCGGCATAGGCAACAAGTCGGTAAGTCCCCTGATAGCTGCCAGTGCCTCCAACAAGTCTGAATAAAATATGGAGTATTGCTCCATAGATAAAGTTCAATAAAATAACACCAATTACTAGCAAGAGAAGGCCGGACAAAAAAGAAACGTTGCCTGCTTCCCATATTACATCCAGGTGAGGATCAAAGATCCTGCCGACTGTGGATGTGAGCAAACCTGCAACCAACGTATTCATGGCTGTAAAAACAACAGGATCTGCATAACCTCCTTTTTTTGGCATCTCTCGGAAAAATCGGTCAGGACTGAAAACGACCTCTTTCCATGTATCTATGTAACTCATCTGGAAGACCAACTCCGGCAAATAAAGAGTAAAATATCTTATAAAGGATTCAGTAGCTCGAAAATTTTAGAATATTTGATAATGTAAGCAAGCATTGTGAATAATCTAAATCTCACTACAAACAAAAGAAGTTATATAAGTAATTTATTCAGATATTTTTATCTTTTCCAGACAATTGTTTTTAAGCAGTAACCTCTGACTAAAAATAGATCGAATCTAAAATTGGCTCACCTGCCAGGAGAACATTTTTTCAGGAAAACGAATATAGAAAAGAAAATTGGAATTGATAACTCCCTGCCTGAAAAGATAATCCGAACAGAGAATCCGCACGAAATGAGAGCTGTGCGTCTGCGTAAACGCTACGGTCTGATTTATAAAGCTGAAGAGTGGCGAAAAAGAAAGCACGCAAGAAGTTTCTGCAGGAAATGCGGAGGGTCAAGGGAACTTCTGATCGAAAAGTTTGAGTCTAATTCTAATATTTCCGCTTGAATAAATAATCATTATCAATGAGCATAGTAGATAGGGAGATTAAAAACAGATAAATTACACCGTAATTGAGAAGAGATTTTCGGGACCGGATTTTAGAAATTCCCGGTCCCTCTCACAAATGTAAGACAAAAAGGAAAAAAATTATCAAAGGGTTATTTTTTCTTTTGCTTTGCAAGTTTCTTCTTTGCGTCCTTGCTACCTGCGGCAGCCAGTTTTTCCAGCTCTCCCATCTTTTCTTTCTTAGCGCTCTTCTTCTTATCCATATCTTTTTTAGACATTGCCATTGTATATACCTTCATAAAATTTGGTGAAATCGCAATACCTGTACATGCTACTGAAGTACAGTGCTGAAACAGATACCATCGTAATCTATTATTCTCAGTTTTAGAAGTATTTATCATTTTCCCGCGAAAGGGAAACTCTTTGACCTGGGCGTGAGTTAATGGGTTAGAAACTGGCTTTATAGATCCCAATAAGGGTAAAAATGAGCCAGAAAAGAGGATTTAAGAGAATAATAATTCCCTCCAATCACTCTGATGGGGTTACTGTCCTTCCCTTTCTTTCCTGTATTTGCACATTGCCCTGACGAGGCCCTTGAACGGGGGAGACGGCCTTCCCGGTCTTGACCTGAACTCCGGGTGGAACTGAGAAGCAAAGAAGAAACGCTTGTCAGGAATTTCGGCGATTTCCATCCGGTTTTTGTTTTTGCCGGAAAAGACTATGCCGAAGGGTTCAAGCCTGTCCACGAACTCGGGGTTCACCTCATACCTGTGGCGGTGGCGCTCAACAATATAATTGGTGCCGTAGAGCTTTGTGGCAAGGGAGCCTTCTTTAAGGATGGCTTCGTAATCTCCAAGGCGCATGGTGCCGCCCATATCCGCAACTCCGGTCTGCTCCGGGAGGATGTCAATGACCGGGTAAGGAGTATCTTCATCAAACTCCGTACTGTTTGCGTTATCCAGCTTCGCCACATTTCTTGCAAACTCGATCACAGCAAGCTGCATGCCAAGGCAGATTCCGAGGAACGGGATATTGTTTTCCCTTGCATATTTGATTGCAAGCATCTTACCTTCAGTCCCGCGCCCGCCAAAGCCTCCGGGAATCAGGATGCCGTCAACCTGCATGAACTTCTCAACCTCTGCAGGATCGTCTTCCAGAGTCTCGGCCTCAACCATCCTGACCTCAACCCTGCACCCATTATCTATTCCACCGTGCTTGACAGCCTCAAGTATACTCAGGTAAGAGTCCTCAAGGTTTGTGTATTTGCCTACAATTGCCAGCTTGACCTCGTCGGTTGTGGACTTCATCCTTGCAACCATCTCTCTCCACCTGTCATCTTCAACACAGGACTCAAGTTTCAGGTGCTTCATGAGCTGGGTGGTCAGTCCCTGCTCTTCAATGACAAGAGGCACTTCGTAAATATCGTCTGCATCATAAGCGCTGATAACCAGTTCCTGTGGCACATCGCAGAAAAGGGCAATCTTTTCCTTGGCGCTTTCCTGAAGAGGAGTCTTTGACCTTGCAACGATTACTTCGGGGCTCAAACCAAGAGCTCGGAGTTCCTTCACCGAATGCTGGGAAGGCTTGGTTTTCTGTTCGCCCTGAAGGTCTTCCATAACAAGGGTAACGTGGATAAAGACTATATTTTCGGAAGGTTCTTCCCTGTGCATCTGGCGGACAGCCTCAAGGAAAGGCATGCTCTCAATGTCTCCGACAGTCCCTCCGATCTCAACAAGGCAGATATCAGCTCCGCTCCTGGCTGCAACCTTTCTTATTTTATTTTTGATCTCGTTTGTAATATGGGGAATGATCTGGACGGTCTTTCCGAGGTAGTCTCCTCTTCTCTCCTTGGCGATTACTTCCTGGTAAACCTTGCCTGTGGTGAGGTTGTGGTCTCTGGTAAGTTCCGTGTCAAGGAACCTCTCGTAGTTTCCGAGGTCCAGGTCAACTTCTCCTCCGTCCTTGAGAACAAAAACTTCCCCATGCTGGTAGGGGCTCATGGTGCCTGCATCAATATTGATGTAAGGGTCGATCTTGATAGCCGTAACTTTATATCCTTTGTTTTTCAGGTTCCTGCCGATGGACGCGATGGTGATGCCTTTCCCAAGCCCGCTCATCACCCCACCGGTAACTACGATATATTTCATGGGTAAGCTTCCTCGATAATTTTTCTAATAAAGGGGTTTTAGATCAAAAGATTCCTGTGAACTTTAGACTAAAAAGCAATCAGATGAACAACATATACAAATGATTAACTTCAATTCTTGCGTACGAACACAATACCAATATCTTCATGATATAAAAATTACTCTCTAATTCCAGGAAAAAATAATCTCAAATCACAAACGAAAACCAAAGCAGGATTACAGCAAACGAAAAACAGAGCAAGCTTACAAAAAAGCTAAAAAAAGAACTCACGAAGCTCGATTAAGAATTAAAACAAGAAGGAAATTCAGATAAGCGAGCTTATCTGAGGACCTCAGTTTACTTAGAATTTTATTTTCCTGAAAGTATGATTTTTGCCGATGATATATTTCATCCATTTTAGCCAAATATATTTCATCCGGACTACAAAATGAGATATGAGCCCGGTTTCCCGGAGTTGCTCAACCTTCTTCCATAATTTTTAGCAGGATGTAGGCTATACAGGTCACAAATAGGATTGAGAATAAGAGGGCCTGAGTAAAACTGACACTGAACTGAAGTCCAGCTGGCAGAATGAAGTAAAGGAAGAATAAGAATACAAGCAGTAAAAAACCTCCAAAAGCCAGGGCCAGAGGAAGCCTTTCATTCTGTCCCATACCTTTTCTGGTTCTTTTTCCCGAAGTGGATGAAAGCCCTCCCTTAAAATTCCTCAGGAAGGACGATGAAAACCCGCTATATCCGCTTCTGCTTCCGCTTCCTGTCCTCGGACGAGAGGCTTTTATTACAGGTTCCACTACGGAAGGCCTTGAGGAATTTAACTCTTCCGTGTCTTCTTCCCTTTTTGTAGCCTCATCCTTTGAGGGCTCCTGCGGCTTTGCCCCTGCATTTCCTAGATTGACTGGAAAACCTTTCTTTTTCGAGCCGTAACCTGCAGTGATATAAATATGACCCTTTGTAAGTACCCTACCTTCCTGTGGGATTCTTGCAACTGCAGAAACGTATTCTTTCTGGAGCACATAGGGGTTGTCCCGCAAAAAAGTGATCTGGCCTTTTAGTTCTTCACTCACTGAAAGGTGGATATGGGTTGGAGACCCGTAGTTTGTAACCAGGATTTCGAAAGTCTGCTCTCCGCCTGGATAAAGAGGAATCTCAATGCTTTCGTTTTCAAACTCAATAGAGTTTATTTCCTGCCGGTTAATGATAACATTCTGGAATATTTGCTCCAAGTTCAACCCTCACATCATTTCCTGAGGTCTGGAGGAAGCAAATTCGGAATCCCCTCATCTATGGGATAATGCTCTTTACAGACAGGGCAGTAGAGGGTTCCGGATATGACCTCTTCTTCGTTTTCTTCAACAACGTTCAAAATAAGGTCGCCCTTACATATAGGGCAGGCCAGAATATCCATAAGATCTTTTTTCACAAAAATTCACCATCAAAGCCACTTTTGCGATAGGGGAAACAGAATTTTACTTTTAGTGGGGATATTTAAAGGTCCTGTAATCAAATGATCCTGATTCTTATTTATTCTTCATTCTCAGACATGAGAACCTTATCCTACTATTTACATTTAATTCTTATATATTCGCCAGGGTTATTTACTTATATCTTTTGTGGACCTGGCATTCTTTCGCAGAGCTCGTGTTCCTGATCCTTGCTATTTGGTTTTCTGATACCTTTATCTTCAGGCATCGATTTATTCCTGACGATTCCTATTCATTGACTTAATTATATATTCCATTGACTTCTCTTTTGACTTAATTATATATTCCATTGACTTCTCTTTTGACTTATTTATATATTCTATTGACTTCTCTTATCCGTATCCTTTGATCCATGTTATGCAGGATACTTATTTTATTCAGTAATCTTCCTTCAATTCATCTTCCTATTTTAATGTGATCTAAGTATCAGGTAATCTATCATTTTACAGGCTATTTATTAGTTGAGTTTTTAGTACATCTGTCTGAAGGAATAACTTCAAATATATATTAACACGTTGCGTTTTTTAAAAAAGTATATAATATGATAACATTTGATAGTCCTAAACAATTTTCTCAACTTAACAAGTTGAGCTTCAGGAACAAGATAAGGTTTAGCTCAATTTATTTTAGGATCACGTGTTTCAGAAGATACTCCCTAATCCAGGAATCAAGAACGGAATTTCGGGAAATTTTCTAAAACATGCAATAAGATGTGGGATAATAAATGAGACAGACAGCATTTGAGAAAAGCATTGACTCTGCAAGCCAGACCATGCTCCAGAAAGCGGAACAAGAAGGCATAGAAACTGCCTGGGATAGGTATGAGCAGCAACTGCCTCAATGCAGTTTCGGGCAACTTGGGGTCTGCTGCCGGAACTGTAACATGGGCCCCTGCAGGATAGATCCTTTCGGGGAAGGGGCTGAGAAGGGAATATGTGGCGCTACGGCAGACATTATAGTTGCTCGAAATCTCTTACGGATGATTGCAGCAGGAGCAGCCGCACATTCCGACCATGCCAGAGATTCAGTATTAACCTTTAAGAAAATGAGCGAAGGAGAAGCCGGCAGCTACGAGATAAAAGACGAAGCAAAGCTGTTCTCCCTGGCTTCGGAGTACGGGATTCCCGCAGAAGGAAAGAGCCGTGAAGAAGTGGCAGCTGAACTTGCCAATGCGCTGCTTCTGGAGTTTGGAAAACAGAATGGGCCTGTTTTATGCACAAAGAGGGCGCCCGGATCAAGGCTCAGGCTCTGGTCAGAGCTTGGGATAGAACCCCGGGGAATTGACCGGGAAATTGTAGAATGTATGCACAGAACCCATATGGGCGTGGACAATAACGCAACTCATCTCCTGCTGCAGGGACTGCGTACAGGGCTTTCGGACGGATGGGGAGGCTCCATGATTGCTACAGATGTCCAGGATATACTCTTCGGGACCCCGGAACCAAAGAAGAGTACTGTAAACCTTGGAGTGCTCTCCCTTGATAAGGTAAACGTAATTGTCCACGGGCATGAACCAATCCTCTCGGAAATGATTGTGGAAGCTGCAGAAGATCCTGAGCTTCTTGAACTTGCAAAGGAGAACGGAGCAGCAGGTATCAATGTTGCCGGGATTTGCTGTACCGGAAATGAAACTCTTATGCGTCACGGGACACCCATAGCAGGCAACTTCCTCCAGCAGGAACTCGCAGTGATTACAGGGGCCGTAGAAGCTATGGTCGTGGATGTACAGTGCATTATGCCGTCTCTTGGAGGACTTACCGGCTGCTACCATACAAAATTTATATCCACGTCTCCAAAAGCCGATTTCCCGGGAACTGTGAGAATGGAATACCATGAAGATGAGGCTTATGAAACTGCAAAAGAAATTGTAAGGGCAGCCGTGGAAAATTTCCCGAACCGGAACCGCGAAAAGGTAAGTATCCCGGAAGAAAAGCAGGAGTGCATGGTCGGTTTCAGTGTCGAAGCAATCCTCAATGCCCTTGGAGGAAGCCCTGACCCTCTCATCGAGGCGATTGCCGGAGGTTCGGTGAAAGGAATCGGAGCGGTTGTTGGATGCAATAATGTAAAGGTCCAGCACAATTACGGGCATGTGAACCTTGTAAAGGAGCTGATCAAGAATAATGTCCTGGTAGTGACCACCGGATGCAATGCGATTGCCTGTGCCGAAGCCGGGCTTCTTGTGCCGGAAGCTGCTGTTCTGGCAGGAGACGGACTCAAAGGCATCTGCGAAGCCCTTGGCATTCCTCCTGTCCTGCACATGGGTTCCTGTGTTGATATCAGCCGCATCCTGGTGCTTGCCTCGGCAATTGCAAACCGCCTGGGTGTGGATATAAGTGACCTTCCCGCTGCCGGTGCAGCCCCTGAATGGATGAGCGAAAAAGCAGTGAGTATAGGGGCTTACGTTGTTTCTTCCGGAGTGTTTACCGTGCTCGGCACGATCCCCCCTGTCCTTGGCAGCCAGGCAGTTACAGCTCTTCTGACAAAAGGCCTGGACAGTGTTGTTGGAGCAAGTTTTGCAGTTGAGCCTGACCCCTTCAAAGCTGCAAACCTTATGCTTGAGCATATTGAAGGAAAAAGAAAGGCACTGGGCTTGAAGTAAGGGAGGCATTCACAATGAAAGACGTGATAATCCGGCCTGAACGCTGCCTGGGCTGCCACTCCTGCGAAGTTGCCTGTGCTGTTGCACATTCAAAGAGCAAAACCCTCTTTTCGGCTTTAGGAGAAGAACCTGCCCCAAAAAAACGCATCTCTGTTGAATACATCCCTGCCCTTGAAGCCTCCGTGCCGATCACCTGCCGCCATTGCGAGGATGCTCCCTGTGTTTCGGTTTGCCCCACAAAAGCTCTTTCCAGAGACACAATTACAAGCACTGTAAGCCACAACCCGGAACGCTGCGTGGACTGCTGGACCTGTTCTACGGTCTGCACCCGTTTTTCTTCTCTGTACCAGTTAATTCTTGCTGCAGGGTGCTGGACCTCTTCCATGGCCTGCAATTATGGAGTGATCGGCAGGCGGACTGAAGAGGGGACTGTGATAAAATGTGACCTCTGCGAGGGCAGGGAGTTGCCTGCCTGCGTGGAGGCCTGTCCCACACATGCCCTTGTGTTTTCGGAGGTAGAAGGGCGTTAAGGAACAAAATGCACTGAGGCTTCCCTGAAACCTCCAGGGTGAATCAAAACTACGCTGTCAGACCCCTTACGCCGGCAGACTTCGTTGAAGGTAACGGGGTTTTGTTCACACCACGCTTTAATTCTGCAAAAGGAAACAATAACCTGATATGGAGTATAATGTCGAGGTAAAATATCAGGTGCGTTCCATCTTTTGCCATCCTGGTCCCTGTTTTCTAACAGGAAACTTGATGCCTTTAGCTCGTTGAGTTCCAGGATGATATATATAAATGATTATTGCAATATTGACATAAAGAACCGGAAAAGAAAAAGGGGAGTCAGGTATGAACAGTAATATTTACAGGAAGATAATGGTTGCAACCGATGGTTCGGAACTCGTCAAAAAAGCGGTTGATACTGCTGTTGAAGTCGCAAAACTAAGCGAGGCAAAGCTCTATGCCGTATATGTTGTCTCTTCGGGAGGGGGGTCGATGGCTCATCCTAGAGATGTGGGGTGGGAAAAAGCAATGAAAGAGCATCTCGCTACCGAAGGAAAGGAAGCAACAGCTTATGTCGAAACCGCAGGAAAAGCTGCGGATGTTGAAGTTGAATCCGTTATCCTTGAAGGAAGTCCTGCGCATGAGATTATCGATTTTGCAGAAAAAAATGACATCGACCTTATCGTAATGGGGACACTCGGCAGGACCGGAATCCAGAAGTTTTTGCTGGGAAGCGTGGCTCAGAATGTGGTGAGGCATTCCCGGAAAGCCGTACTGGTTGTAAAGGGAATGGAAGCAAAGTAAAACTAAATGTAAAACGCTAAGTGTAAAATGCTAAACGTTAAAAAACTAAATATAAAAGCTGGGATTTTTCAGGGCAGGAGTCCCGGATTTTTTCGGGATAGATTGATTTACCTGCCCGGCCCAAATAACTTTCAATGATAGGACTTTTCCTCAACGTACTGGACTTTGCGCTTCCGATACTGTTTATGATTTTTGTGGGGCTTATGGGTACCAGCGTGCTTGTGGAACTCGGCCTGATGCAGAAGGTCTCAAAATTTGTAAGCCCTATTTTTGCCTATACGAACCTGCCAGAAACCTGTGCTTCAGCTTTCGTTGTGGCAATCGGATCTGCTGTTGCTGCAAACAGTATGCTTTTTCAGGCAAAAAAGGAAAACTGCCTTAACGACCGGGAGACCGTGCTCTGTTCAATGATGAATGCAACCCCTGCCTATTTTCGTGAACTCTTCACCTATCAGATTCCTATCGTGCTGCCTGCGCTAGGTCTCGTAGTAGGGGGATTTTACTCTTTTGTATTTGTGGTCACTGCAGTGTTTAAGATCCTGGTAATTGCGGTTGCAAGCAAGCTTTTTCTTAAAGGCAATTCCTGCAGAGCCCCTGAGACCCGGAGTACGGAAAAAGTGTCTTTGAAGACCGCGTTTAAACGTGCGTTCAAAAAAGAGTTAAGGGTTTTTCTGAAGATTGCAGGAGTTTACCTTATAGCAACCACCATCATCTTTGTCCTTCAGGAGCAGGGAGCTTTCGAGATTTTCAGTGTGCTTCCCCTTGCCGAGCTTTTTAAAATACCCCCGGAGACAATTGTCCCTCTGACAAGTTACGTTGCAAGCCCTATACTCGGAATTTCACTTCTCGGTCCCATGATCCATTCAGGAGAGATAACAAATGTGCAGGCAATGATCGTGCTTATGCTTGGCAGTATGTTCATGCTCCCGATTTTTGCCATCCGCAGCCAGCTCCCAAAAAAAGTAGCTATTTTCGGGACACGCCTTGGAGTCCAGATTGTTGCGTATTCTACGGCAATAAGCATATTTGTAAGGCTTGTAATTTTGTTATTACTGCTGAGTATGGCTTCCTGAAGCACCAGGAATTGCATAAGTTCTCTAAAACAGTATAAGAACCGAGAAGAGCAGGTTGAGAATAGTACCGGGTATCCCGGGCAAATAGAAGTTTCCAGGACAGTGAAGGTTACCCTTAGCAGGGAAGTGTTTCCTGAGAAAGACTTATTCATAGGGCAATGTTTAAAAAAATATGAGAAGAGCGATTCAAAGGAAAGAAAAATATACAAAATCGAACTCAAGTTTACTTGCATAAACTTACTAAAAATATAATGAGCAAATCAGTGAACGGGGGTTTTTGGAGGAGGTTAAAATATGTTGGATTTGAATATGAGCAACAATATCTGATTTTGAGCTTTACCCGTTCACCAAATACCTCAGAGGATTAAGCCATATATAAGCGTTTTGGCACATAATTAGGATAATGCCTTTTTGTGCCATAATAAAGAGGAAATCACTAAGTTTCAAGAGTTTTTATCCTGAAATGGTGAATTAAAAGAATTATTAGCGCATAAATAGAGGAATCCGGGTACCTTTATAAAAATAAAACGGTCTAAGGTAGAAACAAAAGGAGTAAAGAATCTCTGCCAAAGATATTTCGTAAAATGTATTTCAGTTCTAATACCAAAGGACGGTATAAATCACTTAAGATTATATGGAAAAGCGACGTATAATAATTGGAATAGTATAAATTTGGATCGCATATAATGTGATGCAGGTATAACTGACACGCACATATGCGCCGATCAGATGGGGGTCTGTGCCGGATAATACTTCAGAAAGCCGGAGCTGATCACAGGCTAACAGAAAAATAAGACCGGAGAATAAAAAAGAGGGATTTGGTATGAGAGAGGGAACTTATAAAAAAATAATGGTTGCAACCGATGGTTCGGAACTCGTCAAAAAAGCGGTTGATACGGCGATTGAAATTTCCAGGCTCAGTGGAGCTAAACTTTACGCTGTATATGTGGTAGTCCCGACGATCCATTCTGCCAGGGACTTTGGCTGGGAAAAGGCTGCCATGGAGCACTTCAGGAATGAAGGAAAAGCAGCTACGCGTTTTGTGGAAGATACCGCAAAATCTACAGGAGTAGAAGTGGAATCTGTACTTCTGGAAGGACACCCCGCAGATAAAATAGTAGAATTTGCGGAACAGAATGGCATCGAAATGATTGTGATAGGAACACTCGGGAAAACCGGGCTCGACAGGTTCCTGCTCGGGAGTGTAGCTGAAAACGTGGTGAGGCATTCAAAGACACCTGTACTCGTGGTCAGAGGCGAATTCCCGAAATAAAGTAAAGTCTACATGAAAAATGCTCTTTTCATTATTTTTCAAATTTTTTATTTCGTTCTCTTTTTTATTTCGTTCTCTTTTTTCGACGAGCCTCCAGACAAGCTGGTGGAGGTACCATATTTATTTTGGATTCAAAACAGACTTTTGAGATCAGGAAACATATTTCCCGGACCATGTGAAGGCGTTTTCTAGAATTTCTCTATAGAACCCGAGTAGTTAAAAAGAAACAGAAAAAAATTGACCCGAAATTGACCTGAAATTGACCTGAAATTGACCTGAAATTGACCTGAAATTGACCTGAAATTAACCCGAAATTGACCTGAAATTAACCCGAAATTACCAGGATACGTAAAAACCGGATCAAATTTTCAGAAAAAAAGTTGACCTCAGGAGCTTACTCCAATATTAAGTTCTTAACAACACGAGGTTAAGTTCTTAACAACAGAGCCTTTGAGGTCAAAAAACTTAGCTGCAGTAATTTAAGATATTAACTCTTATCCTATTACACTCATGCCGGAAACCCGGATTGAAGGCGTGATTATGCCTCCGACTTTCCTTACGTCAAAGCCTGCACCTGTGATGTTCTTCAGGAGTTCGAAGGCGTTGCCTGAGATCATGAGAGATTTTATAGGCTTATCCAGGGCTCCGTCCTTGATTGTGAAGGCATTTCTGGCTTCTACGGAAAAATCCCCGGAAATTGAGTTTGCAGTATGGGCACCGATAATCGTGTTTACGAAAACTCCGGAGGTAGTATTTGCAATAATATCTTCCTGCGGGTAGTCGATAACAAAGTTCCTGAGCCCTACTGAGGGAGGACTTGTATAGGAGGACCTTGAGCCGTTTCCTGTGCTTTTCACACCGGCTTTTCCTGCGGTATAGCTGTCATAGAGGTAGGTTTCAAGCACACCGTTTTCAATAACTGTGGTATGCTGTGAAGGAACACCTTCATCGTCCGAAGCCGAGGTATCTATGCCTGCTTCAACCAGCCCGTCATCATAAATACACAGTTCCGGGACAGCTACTTCTTCCCCGAGCTTCCCTATCAGGCCGGACCTTCCTTTCTGCACATTGTCCGCATCAATTGAAGGAGCAAGTGCTTCTTCGAGGATGTCCGAAAAGGCAAATGGATGAAAGATAACATCGGTTTTCTGCTGCTCTATTTTTATTCCGCCCCTGGATTTCAGGGCAAGATCGGAAGCATTTTTCCCGAGCGCAAAAAAGTCAATGTCAAGGGAACGGGAAACCGCAAAGTCATAGGCTGTAGAGGTGTCCCCGTTTACGGTTATCACATCAACAAAACCGGAAACTGCTGTGGATTCTTCTTCAATTTCGATCCCGTTTGTGTTCAGGATAAGCTGCCTGCTCTTTGAACGGGTAAAGCCGCCTGAAGTAGGGAGCGTACCTGGCATCTCTTTTGTCCCTTCAACGAGTTCTACGGCATAGCCAATGCATTCTTCAAGTTCAAGAGCCTCAATCTTTTTATCGAAAATGCCTGAGACCTGAGGGTATTTCCCGTTGGAAGGGAGGGCTACCCAGTCAGGATCATTTTCCCTAACCCTGGCTTCTGCAACCGCAATCTTTACGGCGTTCTCGAGGTCTCCTGCAAAGTTGGTGCTGGCAAAGCCCACTGCACCGTTTACAATGGCACGGATTCCCAGGCCTTCCGAGAAACGGTCTTTAGCGTTTTCAAGTGAATCCTTTTTGAAATTGACGCCTGTTGAATGGTTTGCGGCGTAATAAATTTCAGCTTCTTCAGCCCCAGCTTCTTCTGCCAGTTTCAGGGCTTTTCTTGCAAGCTCGTACACTTTCAGGCACCTCCTATAAGGGCTTTTGAGATTGCAATATGAGGAGAACCATCAGATACAGGCACAAGCTGTCCGGATTTTCCACATCTTCCGGCAGTCATTTTCAGGTCATTGCCCACATGGGTTACATGTTTCAGGATCTCAAGAGTATTCCCTGAGAGGGAGACATCCCTTAAGAGCCCGGAAAGCTCTCCGTTCTTTATAAGGTACCCTTTTTCGGCATTGAACTGGAATATGCCTTCTCCGGTGTTTACCTGTCCGCCTCTTGACCCTACAAGGTACATGCCGTCTCTGACGTCCTCCAGCATCTCTTCAAATTTAGAATCACCGTTGTCAATGAAGGTATTGCTCATCCTGACAACAGGCATGGAATAGCCCTGAGCCCTGCAGTTTCCGGGAGTTCCCCCGAGTTTGGCTGCGGTTTCCCTGGAGTGAAGATAGGAATTGAAAACTCCGTCCCTGATTATTTCGGTCCTTTTTGATTCGGAACCTTCGGCATCAAAGGGATAATACCCGAATTCGTGCAGAGTAGGGTCATCTATCATCGTTATCAGCGGGGATGCAATCTGTTCTCCAATCCTGTTTTCAAGAATGGAATCCCCTTCAAGCACAAGGTCGGCTTCCGAAGCATGTCCTACAGCTTCGTGGGCAAATACTCCTGCAAGTTCCTGATCAAGCACTACAGGCATTTCTCCACCTTTAGGGGTTTTAGCCTTCAAGAGCTCAATTGCGGTCTTTCCTGCATTTCCGGCAAGTTCGAGGACGTTTTCTTTCTCAAAAAGCTCATAACCATACCCGAAACGGCTTTCTCTGCCTGCCTGGTAGACGCCGTTTTCCGAAGCAACGGCAGAGACTGCAAAACCGACATTCAAAAGTTCATATTCACATTCCAGACCTTCGGAACTTCGGTACTGGACTTTAAATTCGGATTCGAGATACATTACCTTTGTACTGTGAACGCCTGCAATCCTTGCATGCTCTTCAATACTCTTCAAAAGGTCTACTTTTTCTTCAATTGCAATGTCTCTCGGGTCGATCCTGACTTCAGGAAGGTCCTTTACATCAGGAGAACTTACGGCTGCGAGTTCGACTTCTTCTTTAGGGGTGCTCGCATTCATAGAAAAAGCAAGTTTTGAGGCAGCATCGACCCCTCGCTTGAGGTCGATATCCCCTTCAACAGCCGTATAACCCCAGGAACCTCCGCAGAGGGCCCTTACTCCGGCCCCCCTCGTGAAGTTTCTGGATATTTCTTCGATCTTTCCGTTATCCAGGATGACAGAAGTGGAACTGCCTTCTATCACCCTGCAGTCATAAAACTTTATGTCCTGCATAATGCCTTTCATAATTAGTTCCTGCACCCGAAGAGGTTCATGGACTGTACGGAAGCGGGTGATACTTCCGGAATATCGAAACTAAGTTTTGTAATATTTTTGAGTTTTTCGATAATTGTATTCTTTCTCGGGCCCACAAGGCTGTGTTCCATTACTTCCGCAATAGAGGAAACAGGAATGATCTGGATCTTATCCCTGTATGCCTTTTCAACAAGAACATCTGCCTCATTGGCTTTTGGGATAATGACTTTCTTCATGCCGGCCCGGGCTGCAGCTTCGATCTTGTAGGTGACCCCGCCAACAGGCAGGACATCTCCCCTGACAGAAAGAGAACCCGTCATTGCGACAGTCTGGTCCACAGGGATCTTTTCGATCGCAGAGATTACGGCAGTTGCTATGGAAATCGATGCACTGTCCCCTTCCACGCCTTCATATGTCCCTACGAACTGGATGTGGACATCGTGGCGGGAAATGTCTGTGCCGGTCATGTTCTTGATCACGGCAGATACATTCTGCACCGCTTCTTTTGCAATGGTCTTGAGCTTGCCTGTTGCAATAATTCGCCCTTCGGCTCCGGAAAGAGCAGGAGTGACTTCGGATACGATGGGAAGCACGATTCCTGAATCTCCGCCCATAACTGCAAGCCCGTTGACTCTACCCACAGCAGAACCTCTCCTCATGAAGGACTCGTAGTCCCTGCGCTGTTCGAGGTAACTGTCTGCAAGCTGCTGTTCGATGGACCTTGCGATCCTCTTTGCCGCAAGCACATGCTCGGAAGTTGTGATTGGAGCCCCTTCGGAGTGGGCAATGTCTCCTGCCACACGCACAAGCCCGCCAAGGTCACGGAGCTTCAGAGTAAGGTGGCCTTTCCTGCCTGCACGCCTTCTGGCTTCCCTGATTATATCTTCTACTGCACCTTCGTCAAAGTGAGGGATGTGCCCGTCCCTGACGACTTCCTGGGCAACGAAGCGAACCAGTTTCTTCCGGTTTTCGGGACTGTCTTCCATGGAGTCTCTCATGTAGACCTCGTACCCGTAGCCTTTTATCCTTGACCTGAGTGCAGGGTGCATTTTCTGTACTGCATCCAGGTTCCCTGCAGAGACCATAATGAAGTCGCAGGGTACAGGCTCGGTCTTAACAAGAGCTCCCGAGCTTCTCTCGGACTGCCCGGTAATCGGGTATTCCCTTTCCTGAAGTGCAGTCAGGAGGCTCTGCTGGGACTCAAGCCTGAGAGTATTGATTTCGTCAATGAAAAGCACCCCTTTGTGGGCTTTGTGGATGTCTCCGGCTTCTACCCTGTCGTGTGCAGGGGTCTCAAGCCCTCCGGACTGGAAGGGGTCGTGCCTGACATCCCCAAGCAGAGCTCCTGCGTGGGCTCCGGTTGCATCGATGTAGGGTGCGTGCTCCTTGTCATAATTTGAAACCGCCATTTTCGGAATCATCATTTCCTCTTTGGGAAGGAACTGGCGGGTTAACATGAGAATCATAATGCCTGCAATGATACCCCAGAGCAGCTGGGCGACGAAGTAAGAATAGATGATAATACCCAAAACAAAGAGCATCATAAGCATGTTCCGGGCCTGGGCTTTCTTTCTTGCCTCCATCTTGTGAGCCATGACAATTTCTCTGCCCTTCCCTGCAGGAACCTCTCTGATCTTGGGATTGTTAAGGTCTTCCAGGTTAGGATATACAAGGATATCCTTGAGCTCTTCTTTTGGGAGAAGTTCTGCCATTGCTTTTGCAAGCAGGGACTTTCCTGTTCCCGGAGTCCCTATCATCATGATGTGCCGTCTCTGGCTGGCAGCCTTCCTTACGACTTCCACTGCATGTTCCTGTCCCAACACCTGGTCAATAAGGAGTTTTGGGACCTCTATGTTTGAAGTGTCTTCAAACTGGAAGCCTATGTCATCTTCGTCTATTTCGTCACTTAACTCAGACTCGGCCATGACCTGAGTAGGTTCATCCTTCGTCTGGTCGGCCGCAGACGTGTCTACTTTTGGACCAGCTCTAACCACGTCAGGGGATTGTCTGTCCATGTTTGGAACAGCATCGTCCACTTCAGGGGATTTCCTGTCCATATTCTCCGAAGACCCGTCTATGTTCTGATTATTATTATACACCATGGTTAGCTCACATATTAGAACGTTATTGGATAGACGTTATCTGATCGAGATTATATACTTGACGCTTTTGAAAAAACAACAAACTTAATGGTAGAATTATGGGCAAAAACGGCTGCTACAATAACATACTCCTGAAGTTACTGTAACCCCAACCGTACTTCGGCTAATTATATAAACTTGCTGTATATAAAATTAACCTGCCGTTGTATATACAGTATATAGAAACCTTTTATTATATACCATTTGCTAGCTGGACATTTGAGTCGAAAACTTGATCAGAAAATCAATTACCAAATTGATATACAAGAGGGTTTTAAGATATTTTTTACATACGTATGCTACATCCTCTATATATAATTAAACATCATCTTCAAAGGAACTTTGCGTTGAGGGGTTCATCCAGTTTCTGCAAACCGATATCGACAGCTATTTAAAAAAACAAAGGGGATTTTTATCTTATGTCCAGAAGCAAGGTAAAAAATCTTCTCCTCCTGAAGCAGATTCACAGTGCTGTAACCCAGATCAAGAAAGGCAAACTGGATAAAGCCCTCGAAACCCTGGATAAAGCTGAAAAGTCTGCAAGGCAGGCGAAATCCACAGATGCTCTTTACTATATTCTCTTTACTCGCGGAGGTATCCTCTACTCGGCAAAAGAGTATGATCAGGCCCTTGAAACCTATGAAAGAGCCCTTGAAGTAGGTTCCGAACTCCTGAAAACCGATCCGGGAAATGCCGATTACCAGCATTATATGGGCACAACCCTTAGTAATACAGGAAACCTCCTTAGAAAGAACGGAGAAAGAGACCGGGCTGCCGAATCCTATTCCTGCGCCCGCAAAATCTATTCGGACCTTATCACAAAGAACCCTGAAAATGCTGTTTTCCACTCTTATGCCGGAGAAAACCTGAATAACTACGGCTCTCTCCTCACAGAGTCCGGTTCCCTGGATACAGCCTGTGAAGTCCTTAATGAAGCAGTCGAAACCTACGAAAAACTATTTAATGAGAAGCCCGAAAACCTTGGTTATCAGGCAGAACTTTCAGTCGCGCTCAGCCAGTTAGGAAGTTGCCTCAAACAGCAGGAACCTGAAAAAGCCGAAACTGCAAAAATGAACCTTAAAAGAGCCCTCAAAATGCAGGAAAATCTGTTAGCCCAGCAGCCTGAAAACGAAAAAATCAAAGAAGCCATCACCCTGACAAGGGAAAGGCTGGAAGGACTCTAAAGGCTGGAAGGAATTTAAGGCTCGAAGGAATTTAAGGCTCGAAGGTCTTTGATAGTGCAGAAGGTCTTTGATAGTGCAGTTACAGATTTATCTTACAGGTTTGCCTTACAGGTTTTTCTCAGAAAACAGCAACATGTGAACATAGAGAAGGATCATTAGTCCAACTACAATCCCCCAGATAAACTGCAAAGAAAAATATGAGTAGACGATGATCCCGAGTACAAATAAAGTTATCAGGACATTTACAAGCCTGACCTTCCGCTTCATCCGTGGGTCATGTGGGGTCCCGGCTTTCTCTTCATTTAGGTCAGACTCAATGAAATAGCGCTGTTCCTGTTGCATGAGGAAGTAAAGCCTCAGGATCAGGATATCAATGACTATGCCCCAGAGAAACTGGCCTATGTAATAAGTATAGAAAAAGACGGCTGCAAGGAAGATACCAACGAGTATCACGTACAGTTTTTCATATTTGCTTTTTCCTGCAGCTTTGCTCATACCCCTGCCTGAACTTTTATTCCTTTTGTCTTTCTCTGCTTCCCTGTCCATGCTGACCCCCCTACCTGCATATATCTTATTCTAATGTCGATAAGCAGCAAAATATCCCGAAAACATGGGTTAAAGAAAGATATGGAACTTTGGACATCTATAATTAAGCTTTTAATAACATATATAGGAGTTGGGAAAAAGGCAGGGACTTGAGGAAAAAACGCAGGCTATAACACAACCTATAAAACATTAAAAGCCTTTTTTTTAATATGCCCGAAACGCCCGAGAAGCCCAAGAAATTGAGAGAGGAAGCAGTAAACAGCTTCAACGAAACCCTGGACCTGATGCAGAAAGGAAAGTCCGAAGAAGCCCTTGAGTCTCTCCGGAAAGCCGAAAAAGCCGCACATGAAGCAAAAGACGGAGCTATCCTGTTTCACACCTTAAAAGTAAGAGGGCAGCTGCTGCAGTCCATGGGTAGGCTTGAAGAAGCCATGGAGACCTACACCTTCTCCTTAACAACCAGCGTAAAACTACTCTCCGACGACCCGGAAAACAAACTCTACATTGATACCCTCCACATGAACCTCAACAACCTTGGAAACCTCGGAAACATCTTCCAGAGGGCAGGCGACTTCCCCTCCTCCCAGCAGTGCTATGAAACTGGCATCGAAATCTCCCAGAAACAACTCGATTTTCATCCCGAAAAAGAATTCTATCGGATGTACGCCGGAAACACCCAGAACAACCTCGGAGAACTGCTTTTCACAATGGGGCAGGCAGATGAAGCAAAAGAAAAATACGAATATGCCCTCAAAAACTACGCACTCCTCCTCAAAAACTCCCCGGAAAACCCGGAATACCTCTCAGACACAGCAATGACCCTCAACAACCTCGGGACTCTCTTTTCAGAAAAAGGGCAAAAAGCAGAGGCAAAAGAAAACTTCGAAAAAGCGCTTGAGATCCTGAAAACCCTGAGCAAAAAAGACCCTGGAAACAAAAAGCTCAAGGAAGAAATCAGCCTCACGCGGAAAAAGGTAGAAGCACTCTGAGATCTAAAACCTCGCAGCCTGAATAGCTGTCTGTGCCCTAATTTGCCCGCACCTGAAAAGAAAGCGGATAAAGAACGGCCTGATGTGACGAATATGGTTGTATGGGTCAGATTAGAAGTAATTCAGTCCTCTTGAGCGCAGCGAAAAGGACACCGTCCTCCCGAGACGGGACTCGGGCGCTGAAAACTCCCCGATTCGCTTATTTTACGTGAACAGGTCGAAGATGTTCCCGAGCATGCTGCTGTCTGCCTGGTAGAATTCGGTGTACTTGCAGCGCTTGCAGGTGACGTGGGTGAATTTCTTGTTCTGGATATCGAGGACTTTGCTGATGAAACCGCCTGTGGAACGGATTTCGCCGGTTTCGTAGGAGGTGTTCCCGCATTTGGGGCAGATGAAATTAACATTTTTGCTCATTTTTTTAGCCTCACTCTGTTTTTTCAGGTAGTCTGAGATGGAATAGCTTTATTCTTGCACTATTTAATATTATTGCAAAAATCGGGAGCGAAAAGAAAAAAACCATGGGTTGTGCCGGAGAGATAGAACTTAAAGGATTTTCTGATAAGACCATATCCGGGAAAAACAAAGAAGATGCAAAAATGAAAGGGATGATTATTGAATGAAAGGGATGATTATTATATCTTCAGATAAAAAGTTGGTCTGGACATACGGAAGATCAACCGGACTTTTTCCTTAAGGGAGCAAATCTTTGCAGGAAATAAATATATTAGAAAAGAATACCTATAAAGCGTTAGACACATGAAAATAAAAGCTATAATTACAATTGCCCTGATAATCTCGGCTGCTTTAATGGCTGCAAAAGTATCACCTGGAGTTAATATGGAGCAGTTCAGGGAAGGGAAATATATCCATATTGACAGTATGGTGATAGAATTTGATAAGACGGATGCTGATGTCCAGATAAAATATAGCCTCAGTCCCTTCGCCCAGGCTTACATGTTCCTGTTCGGGAGCAGACATCTTGAGCCTAAACTGGAGGAGATCTTTTTTGATTTTGAGAACATAGAGATCCAGAGGATAGAGAGAACCAGTGCCGTAATCCACATAAAGGACATTTCCAGACAAAATGATGAATTTTACCTGCATGATTCCAGAAAGTTAGGGATGCAGCCGGACGTACTTACCCTTGTTTACCCTGACAGGACCAGGCAAAATATCGAACATGCCAGAGCTACTCCATATATTTTTTATAGCTGAATAGTCTAAGCCTAAACTTTCCGCAGCTTTCCAAACTTTCAGTTACTTTCTTAACTACTTCCCCGCACGTTCTTCTGCAACATCTTCTGCGATCTCTTCTGAGCCATCTTTCACGCTTTATTTTTGTGATCATTCCTGCCCCTGATCGATCATCCATTCTCGCCATCTCATCTCGCCACCTCATTTATTTCTTTTAATTTATTTCCCAGGGTATTCTTCCATCCCTTACAACCCATTATCCCGATACGGCGATTCGCCACATGCAATGGCACATATGGGACATTATATCCTGGTTTCAGGAACATATATTTAGCAAAAGAAACCCAATTTTCTTTGATAGCAATGGGACGATTCATATTAAAATGTCTGAAATGCGGAAGAGAATACGGCCAGGAATACAGGCTAACCTGTGAGGATGACGACTCCCTTTTGCGGGCGGAATACTTTGAAAAAAGGCTTGAGCTCAGAGACCAGTCCGGGATAGGCAGATTTCATTCCTGGCTTCCTGTTCAGGAAGAGCTTACTACCGAATCCGGACCCGTCACGTATAAAAGTGAAGCTCTTGCGCGGGAACTGGGGCTTTCGAACCTTTACATAGGGTTCAGCGGATACTGGCCCGAGAAAGGGGCTTTTATCAAAACCTGCAGTTTCAAAGAACTCGAAGCCCATCCTACGATGCAGCTTCTCAAGGAATCCGGGGGAAAAGCCATTGTCCTTGCTTCTGCAGGGAATACGGGAAGGGCATTTGCACACGCTTCGGCTCTTACAGGAACGGATGTTTATATAGTGGTTCCTGATTCAGGCATTCCGAAACTCTGGCTGCCGGAAGAACCAACCGATTCCATTCACCTTATCAGTATGACCCCGGGGAACGATTATACCGATGCTATCAACCTTGCAGGAAGAATTGCAAAACTTCCCGGCATGGTCCCCGAAGGGGGAGCCCGGAATGTTGCCCGAAGAGAAGGAATGGGCACTGTAATGCTGGACGCAGCCGTAACCATAGGAAGGATGCCTGACCACTACTTCCAGGCTGTCGGAAGCGGCACAGGAGGGATCTCAGCCTGGGAAGCTGCGCTGCGCCTAAGAGCCGACGGGCGTTTTGGCTCCGTACTTCCAAAGCTCCAGCTTGCCCAGAACCTTCCTTTCGTCCCCATGTACAGTGCATGGCAGGCAGGAAGAAGAGAGATAATTCCCGAAATTGACATGAAAGATGCAAAGAAACAGATCGAAGAGACCTACGCCACTGTGCTTACCAACCGTGCACCTCCATATTCCGTAACAGGTGGGCTCTATGATGCACTTGTCGAGACGGACGGGATAATGTATGCAGTTACTAAAGAGGAGGCCCTTGAAGCAAAAGCGCTTTTTGAGGCCCTTGAATGTATAGATATCCTGCCCCCATCTGCGGTTGCGGCTGCCTCCCTGTTAAAAGCCGTAGAAGCCGGAAATGTCGGAAAAGATGACACCATTCTCCTGAATATTGCAGGCGGAGGTTTCAAGCGGTTGAAGGAAGACTTCACACTTTTCCAGGTGGAACCTGAAGTTACTGTCCGGGACTCTGACGTTCCGCTTGAGGAGCTGAATATCTGAGTTCCTGCTGGGTTTTAATCTGAGTTCCGGTCCTGGTTTTGATCTGAGTTCTGAAAACCTGTAAGAAAAAGAGAAAAATAAGCTTAAGAGGTATTTACGTGGTAAACCCGGAAGAAGAAGTAATAGCAATCATGAAAAAAACAGGTATTGACCTTGCTGCAACGCTTCCCTGTGACAGGATCAAAAATCTGCTCCCTCTGGTTTCGGAAAACTTTCCCGAGATCAAATTGACCAGGGAAGAAAGCGGGGTTGGGATCTGTGCCGGGGCCTACCTTGCAGGGGGAAAGCCCATGATGCTTATCCAGAGCACAGGGCTCGGGAATATGATCAATGTCCTTGAGTCCCTGAACGTAACATGTAAAATACCCCTGCCTATCCTGACAAGCTGGCGCGGCGTTTACAAAGAAGCCATAGAAGCGCAGGTCCCCCTGGGAACCCACTTGCCCGGTATTCTGGAAGGGGCAGGGCTGAAATACACGATAATTGACGAAGCTGAAAAGCTCCCTCTCCTTGAAAATGTGATCAAAGATGCCTTTGAAAACTCCAGGCCCCACATAGCTCTGGTTTCTCCTAAAGTGTGGGAAGCTTCGGACTGCTGTGCCTGGGAAGCCCGGAATTCCCCGGAGCTGCCGAAGAAAGAAAGGATCTGCAAATTCCGCCTGACCCAGAAAGTCCTTGAACCCCGCATGATCCGGAACGATGCAATCTCTGCCGTGGCAGCCGAACTGGACGGAGAAATCACCGTAACAAACCTTGGAGTCCCCTGCAAGGAACTCTACGCTGCCAGAGACAGGGACCTTAACTTTTACATGTTCGGGTCCATGGGGCTTGTCTCCTCCATCGGGCTCGGCCTTGCCCTGCGCACGGACCGGAAGGTTGTGGTCTTCGATGGGGACGGAAGCCTCCTCATGAACCCTAACGCCCTCCTGGAAATCGGGAAGGAAGCTCCGAAAAACCTGGTCATCGTAGCCCTGGACAACGGTGCCTACGGTTCTACAGGCTCCCAGGAAACCTGCGCCCTCCGCTACATTGACCTGGAAATCCTGGCAAACGCCTGCGGAATTCAGAACACGCATAAGGTCAACACGGAAGAGGAGCTTGTATACGTGTACAAAGATTCTCTTAATGCCAGGCAAACATCCTTTATCCATGTGATCCTTAAGCCCGGAAACACGGCAGCTCCCAACATTCCCCTGAGCCCGGAAGAAACCACAAGACGCTTCAAAGAAGCGCTGGACTCAGAAAAGCTTTAAAAGGAAAGTTTTCTTGAAAAGAAAAGTTTTGGTGGGGTCTGATTAACTGGTTAATCTATTCCAGAGCCCCGGGGGAAAGAATCTCTCAGTTTTCTCTCCCTGCGCCGCACTGGGTCTGGGCCTGCCGTCAGCCAGATAAAAAGCGACCAACAAAACGACATCTCATTAGAGAGGGACAATAAGCTGAAAAAATGTCCACGGGCTGAGGGAATATTTTTCTTTACCCCTGAGGCTGGTTTTTAATTCATGGGTAATACAAGCGCTTCCGCCAGCTTGTCTGGCGGCCCTGCAAAAAAAGAAGAAAAACAGATTTGAAAGAGAAGAGAGGAAGAGTGTTTTTTAGACAGTATCCCAAATAACATTAGATTTTGTTTGTTGCAGCACCTGCCAATTTTTCTATCGCTTTAACTATTTGCTTTTTCACATCACTCTTACTCTTTGTTTTCTCTTTTCTTTCTTATCGGAAAGACCGCTCTCCCGTGTCGAGCGTGACAGGAACGATCCGGTCTGGCGAATATGGTTGTATGGGGCAGAAAGATCCATAATAATCCACACAGTTCTGCATATAGAGCAAAAAGGCAGGTAAAAAGGCGGAAATCCCGATATTTTATTTAACCGCCTCAGTTCGCCGCTTTACTACTATTCGCCGCTTTTAAGCTTTAATTCGGCTTAATTTTCTTAAGCCTTATTCTCTCCAGCTTATTCTCTCCACAGGTTCCTTGATCCTGAATTTTCCTGAAAGGACCTGTTCTTTAAGTTCTTCTGCGGCTTTTACCGCTCTTGCACGGTCCGACTGGCGCAGGGTTACTTTGATATCTCTGAGGCAGCCTCCGGTTGTACAGCTGACAGTACCAAGGTTTGCGCTGAAGGCTTCTCCTCTGCACCTTGAGATGCAGAGCCCGCAGTTAAAGCAAAGTTCAGGGTCGTGTACAACTCCATTTTCTCCTTTGCTTACCGCACCCATAGGACATGCCTCAGCCACACAGCACACCTTGCAGTCAATGCATTTTTCGGGTTCGTATTTTACATTCAGGTCTGTGTTATCCCAGACATCCCCATAAGTGATCTCGCAGAGGGGAATCCTGCCTGCAAGATCTACCAGCTTGAGCGGGATCTGGCTGTCCAGCTTAAGGATATTTTCCAGCATCCCCTCGGAAAGGACCGGGATGGGGATAGCCCATGTGTTAATGATTTCGGGGCCTGCGGAAGTTGCAAAGCCTCCCATATATTCAGGGGTCATGTCGTGCAGGTCTGCAAAACCGGCAAGGTTTGGATTATCCGGAGCACTGCGGGTGCCCTGACCCGTAACGAACCCTTCGGCTCCATTGATAAGTACTCTTGTCCCTATGCCTATGGTCTCTAGTTTGGGGTCGTTTTGAATGGGGTTTAACTCGCCGCAGCCGCAGAAGGTCATTTCCCTGAACTCGCCTTCAAAGGGCAGGGCATGGAAAATGGTTTTAATGGGCTCTTTTCCCGGATTTACGAAAGCCCGGTAATTCTTAAAAGCGTGCCTGGTTGCATAAAGCCGTGCAAAAGGCATCTCAGAAAGCCCCGTTTCAACGGAAAAGCGTTTTCCTTCGCTGGTAGTTACATCCACTGGAATATTTTTTCCTTCCACCAGTTCCCGTAAGAGGTGCCCGCCTCCGTAGCGTGAATCTGTTTCGCTGTGTGCGGTCCCGAGTACGATGAGGTCCAGGACCCCAAGCCTTTCGTTCGGGCAGGGACCAACGACTGCCGGCACTCCGTTCAGCAGGACTTTGGAGGCTCGTACAAAAGAATCGGGTTCGGAAACTTTGAAAGAGAGAACTGCATACGTTCCGCTCATAATACCGCGGGTTGCGGTAGTTACGACATCAATATCTTCTAGCCTGATTTCCTCCCCTGCCCTGACCCTTGCGCTGAGTTCTTCAGCCGTAAGGACCACAGCCTCTCCAGCGTCTATTTTTGCCTGGATCTCGGGGATTGTCCGACATTTATCTGTATTGTCCGATGCTCCGTTCATGTTACCCTCAGCGGAAATATTGTATTCATCCTATTTTAGGGAGAAGGATTACCTGAGAATTAGATACTTTTGTGGGAAGAATAACCCTGGAATTAGCGACTTCGAAGGGTAGGATAAACTCGAAATTCTTAACTCGAAATTCTTAACTTGGAATTCATCTTCACTTCTCTTTGTCTTTTTTTTCGTATGAAGCCTTCAGTTTCTGGAGAGTTATGGGTTTGCCGTGACCCGGGTAAAATGTCCTGCAGCCTGCTGCAATCAACCTCTTCCAGCTTATTAGAAGTTCGGGGATGTCATTTGCAAAAGGGGGAAAGACGCCCCAGGGCATGACATTGAAAAGAGTGTCTCCGACGAATGCGGCTTCATCTCCGATCACAAGGCTTATCGAGCCTGCAGTATGGCCAGGGGTGGAAATGACTTTTGCACCAGGGATGTATTTTCCAAGGTCATAGTCACCCCTTACCACTATATCGGGATTGACGGGCTGATATTTTGATTTAGAGACCATCAGGGTGTTTCCTATTCCCGAAATGATTTTTGAGAACCACATGGTGCCTCCTGGAAAGGGAGTCATGCCCTTTTCCAGGTATCCTTTTTCTGATGCATGGACCAGAACTTTTGCCCCACTTCGTTTTTTTATTTCGGCAAGACAACCTGTATGATCATAATGAGTGTGGGTAAGAATGACCAGAACGATATCCGTAAACATGAGATTATTTTGTTCAAGGGCAGTCTGGACATTTTTGATTTTGCCCGGGCATCCTGCATCCACAAGGAGTCCCTGACCACCTGAAATTATCAGATAGGAGTTTGAGTGCCCCATTGGGACATTAATTACAGTATAAGGCCTATCGCGTTCTGGTCTGTTACTTCTCGACCTCTCACGAGTTAGCCGGTTGTTTTCGCTGGAAATCATTCCGAATTCTCCGAGGATTAGGGGCAAAAATATAGTATTTATCCGAGCTGCAGATTGAACTGTTTTCTGAATATTGAACCTTTCTTTAGTTGGTTTTTATGTATCCCATAATCTAATATATGGTTTTCATTGATCCGATATGATGAGTCATATTTTTCATGTGGAAAATGGATCTGAAGATGGCATTTGCGGAATTACATAATTACATAATTACATAAATAGAGAGGAAAAATTAGGAATTTTGCAATGCTGGTTGGAAAACCGAATCTCTTAAAAAATATTCCTCATTAGAACCCATAAGGGATAAGCGGATACAAACAATGTAAAATTTTTGCTTTTCGAAGGGCTGATTCAAGTAGAAAAACCCCTAACCACCCAAAACTTATATAAATGATGATGCGTACTATGGTGTTGCACTGCGGTAAGAGGAACCGAAGCAATACGCATCTTAGAGGGCTCGTGGTCTAGCCGGTTATGACGTCGCCTTGACATGGCGGAGGTCCTGAGTTCGAATCTCAGCGGGCCCACTCAAAGATACTCAAAACTTTCAGGAGATCTTTTCTGAAAGGTAAAAATCAAAAGCACTACATCTCTTTTAAAGATTGATTCTTAAAGAGCAATTCAGTGGTGAATAAGATCTACCTGCCCAGGTAGCTCAGTGGGAGAGCGCTGCCCTGAAGAGGCAGTTGTCCCCGGTTCGAATCCGGGTCTGGGCACCATAAAAACATAGCACATCAGTAGTGTAGCGGTTATCAC